>JAZNAI010000087.1:0-7474 GCA_045586465.1 Acutalibacteraceae bacterium
GTCTCAATTCTCGGACAGAGCGGCTCGGGAAAAACAACTATGCTTAACATCATCGGCGGACTTGACCGCTACACCTCGGGCGACCTTGTCATAAGCGGTGTTTCCACAAAAAAATATACAGACTCCGACTGGGATATATACAGAAATCATAAAATAGGCTTTATATTTCAGAGCTATAATCTCATTCCCCACCAAAGTGTTCTTTCAAACGTTGAAATGGCACTTACCCTTGCGGGTGTTTCAAAAAAGGAAAGAAAAGAAAGAGCAATTGAGGTACTGAAAAAGGTAGGTCTCGGCGAGCATATACACAAAAAGCCCAATCAGATGTCAGGCGGACAGATGCAGAGAGTTGCCATTGCAAGAGCCCTTATAAACAACCCCGAGATTCTTCTTGCCGACGAGCCTACGGGGGCATTGGACACCGAAACCAGCATACAGATAATGAACCTTCTTAAGGAAATAGCCAAAGACAAGCTTGTTATTATGGTAACCCACAATCCGGAGCTTGCAGAAGAATATTCCTCAAGAATAGTAAGGCTTTCCGACGGCAGAATAACGGACGATACAGCACCCTTCACGGAAACCGAAAAAAAGAAAAAACCGAAAAAAACAAAAAAAATTTCAATGTCCTTTATAACAGCCCTGTCCCTTAGCTTCAATAATCTCAGAACAAAAAAAGGCAGAACGCTCTTAACAGCTATGGCAGGCTCAATAGGTATTGTGGGAATCGGTCTTATCCTTGCAATTTCAACAGGTATGACAGAATATATAAACAGCATACAGAAGGACACAATGTCACAGTACCCAATAACAATCGGCTCCGAGGCCATTGACACCGGTGCCCTTTACGGACCTCCCGCACAGGAAGGAAGCACAGAGAATACAACGGAAGAGTCTACGACCGAAGAAACGGTTTATACCGGAATATATTCAAATCACTCCAATCTTCAAAGAGAGAACATAATAAACACGGTCATAAAAGAAAATGACCTTGCCGCCTTTAAGACCTATCTCGATAATACTGACAGCGAAATACATAAATATTTGGGCGAAAAGGGTATTGAATATACCTATGATGTCCGCTTTAATGTCTATGCGGACGATATAAGCGGAAATCTTATTGATACAGACATTGCTCCCGAAAAACCCGACTCCCAGACGGGAACGGGCGGCATACTCAGCGATCTTTTTTCCGGAGGCCTTTCGTCTTTGATGGGAGGAGGAAGTGAAACAGGAAAAAATTTCAAAGAGCTTCCCGCAGGTGAAAACGGAGCGCTTTTCAATAGTGAGCTTATCAATAATTACGACCTTCTTTACGGTGAATGGCCGGGAAATCTTACAGATGCCGTGCTTGTGCTGAACCGTGAAAACAGAATTTCTCTTGAAGAAATGTTCTCTCTCGGACTTATATCCCACGAACAGTACATTGCCGTTGCCGAAGCGATTATCCAAGGAATTGAGGCACCGCCTATAGTCCTTGACTATTCCTCTGTTTGCGGCAAAAAGTTCTATTTTGTAACACCGGGCAACCGTTATAAAAAGAATGATAACGGAACTTTTTCATACATAGAAGAAATTGAGGGAAATGAAGCCGCCCTCAGAGAGAATGCAATTACGCTTACAATCACGGGAATAATAAAAAGAAAATCAGATGCCGAGGGCGTATCCGCTTCGGGTCCCGTTGCATACAGCCCTCTTATCAGAAGCCATATTATTTCAACAAGTGCACAGTCGGCAATAGTTTCGGCTCAGCAGACTGCTCCCGATATCAACGTTCTGACAGGACTTAAATTCACGATTTCCGATGAAAACGAGAAGCTTTCCGCAATAAAATCATATCTTTCAAATATGAGCGAAAAGGAAAAGTCCTCTGTCTATAAAATGATTTCAATTCTCGGCATCGGGCTTACGGACAAAAATGAACCGTCTCCCCCTGAAGAAAACACCACTCTGCCGCCGACTGAGCCGACAACCGAAGCCCCGAAGCCTCAGCCTGAGCCCTCAGCTCCCGTACAGACAGGATTCATCGGTTTTATTTACGGCATAATCTCCGATATACGTTCATCCTTCGAAAATATAGGTAAGTTATTCGAGCTTATGAGGCTTATGAATACTCTTTCCGAAAAGTACCCTGAGTTCAGCATGGACAATATAGGCACGCTTTTCGAGAATTTTCAGAATATGCAGTCGGGCAATATAGAGGATATTATATCGGGAATTGACATTGAATCAATCATAAAGGATTATATAGGCTCAGATTTATCGGAGCTTGCTTCAAACGATAAGTACTTCGCAGAGCAGCTTGATAAATGGCTCAATGCCTCTCCCGACACCGAAATGCTTCTTACGATTTATGACCAATATATAACGGAAACCTCTTATGAGCAGAATCTTAAGGATTTCGGTTATATAGACATAAACAAGCCCTCTTCCGTGAGCCTTTATGCGGACAATTTTGAAAATAAGGATATGCTGGCTGAGTGTATTAAGAATTATAACAACTCCGCAGGAGAAGAAAAGGCAATAAAATACACCGATTATGCCGCAATGCTCACCTCCTCACTTACCTCCATTATAAACGGCATATCATACGTGCTTGTCGCCTTTGTCGCAATTTCTCTTTTTGTTTCGGGTATTATGATAGGTATTATCACACACATATCCGTTATGGAAAGAACAAAGGAAATAGGCATTTTAAGAGCTCTCGGTGCTTCAAAACGCAATATTTCTCAGGTATTCAACGCAGAAACCTTTATCATAGGTCTGTTCTCGGGACTGATAGGAATTATAATAACCTTGGCAGGCACAATTCCCATAAACGCAATTATTGAAATGAAAACGGGAATAGCAAATCTCGACGCACAGCTGCCCTTCTCTTCCATTGTCGGGCTTATGATAATAAGCATTGTAATCACTCTTACAGGCGGACTTATCCCCGCACTCAATGCAGCAAAGAAGGATCCGGTTGTTGCACTCCGCACAGAATAAAAACACACAAGCACAAAGCTGTTTTACGCAGCCTTGTGCTTGAATTTTTATGCTTATTCCGCCCAACTTATAACGAGCTCATTTATATTAAGACCGTTGTTTGTGGGATACCACTTCTGTCCGAGAGTAAGCTCAGCTTCGGGAGAGCCTACGTTGATTTCAAGAAGAGAGGTACAGTTATAAAATGCGTATTCCCCTATTTCTTTAACTGACGAAGGGATTTCTATTGTCTTAAGTGCCGTGTAAGAAAATGCGTCCTTGCCGATTGTCATGAGTCCCTCGGGAAGGATAATTTCCGTTATACTGCAACGGAAAAATGCCTTTTCCTCAATGGCCTTAAGGGTTGAGGGAAGAGTAAGGGAGCGTATATCGGAGCACTTATAAAAAGCCTTTGTTCTGACAGTCTCAACACCCTCGGGAATTTCATAAGATATAGCCTTTACCGTGTTTCCCGCTTCATCCTTAGTCTCAGTAACGCCCCTTGCCATAGGATAGAAAAGAAGCGTTTTCATATCCTTGGTGTAAAGAACACCGTCTTTATCGCAGAAATATTCGTTGCCCTCATCCACTTCAATAGCAGTAAGCTTCTTGTTGTTTTCTAAAGCCCACAAACCTATTTCACTTACATTTCTGCCTATGGTGATTTTCGTTACGTTTTCAAGGTTAACTGCGGCAAAATCCGCAATGCCCGTAACGGGCTTTCCCTCATATTCATCGGGAATAACAATTTCCGGCACAGTGGAATTGTCGGGTACACCCGTTACAATTAAGCCTTCGCCTTCTGTCTTATATTTTATTCTGAGATTTCCGCCGGTAATATCGGAAATGTCACAGGAGCAAAGACAAGCGCAAAGGAGAACAAAAACAACTGTAAGAGATATTATCTTTTTCATACGGCTGACTCCTCCTTTTCTGCAGCTTCGGCTTTTCTGAGACGCTCCTGAAGCTCTCTTACGCACATATCGTGCTTTTCCTTTGTAAGGTCATAGAAGAAGAACGGAACGGCAAACAGTACGGTTGAAATAATTGCAGCCCAGATATAGACATAGAAAACATTGTTAAGAACGGTTGAATCATAATAAACATCCCAGTCGGAGGTAAAGCCGCATTCGGCAAGAATCCAGGGAAGAAGGTACCCGAGACCCATATTAAGAGGATTCAAAAACCAGCTGAACACACCCGAAACGGAGTCTGAGCGCTCACCGTATTTCCAATGGTGATAGTTCTGAATATCTGCACCGAGTCCCAGGGCAACACCCGTTTCAACGGGCTGAATGGTATTTCTAAGGAACATAAGTATAAGATATATTATAAGGTTTTCGGATTTTACGGCAAAGAGCGCACCGAAAAGAACGGCAACACCTACAGCCTTTGATACAAGAAGAATATCTCTCTTCTGAAATTTTGCGGTAAGTATGGGACAAAGAATATTACCTGCCGTCATACCGATAACAACAAGGTTTTTTGCAAGACCCATAAAGGATTCCGTTCTGAGAAGGTAAATAAACCACAGGTCGAGAATTGAAGCCATAAGCCATTGCCACTGACCCACAATGTTTGAAATGTTCACCATCCACAGATATTTATTCTTCAGGGCATTTTTTGCACCCTCAAAAAACTTTACCTTTTTTCTCTTTTCAATGCTTTCTTCAATAACTCTTTCCTTGCAGAAAAGTGCGGCAAGAGAAACAACAGCACCTATTCCCGCAAAAATCGGAACAAATACTTTATACGTTGTGATATTGAGGTAGCCTCCCGTTACGGAAATAAGGAACGGGAAAAACATATTGATAATTGAGGGGAAAAGTCCTGTAATTATGGGAACAATTGAATGAAGCTTCTGTCTTTCCTGAGAGTTGGGCGTCATAAAGGTTACAAGGCCGTTGACACCGATGAAGCTGTTATAGAAATAGTTCATAAAGGAGAATGCCCCGTGAAGCACTATAAGCTTCATAGCATAAGAAAGACCGTCAACGGGCAGGAAGGGAATTATTGAAACTATAACTGCAGAGGGAATCGCACATATAACAATAAAGGGCTTTACTCTGCCGTACTTTGCACAGAACAACCTTCTTATAGCCCAGGTGATGTAATTGGTAACACCGCTTACAAGAAGGATATTACCCACAATCTGAGGAAGTCCCGGCATTATAACGTCAAAAGTATCCATAGGAATGAAATAACAGCCGAAGCCGAGAACAATCTCACCGATATATGAAATGTGTGCAAATCTTGTCATACCCTTTGAGAGTCTTCCGTGGTTTTCATATATGAGCATTCCTATGGGATTCATAAACATCAGTATATAGTTTATGATCGTTGATACAAGGTTTATAAGATAAAAATCCATAGCGGCAATACCCATAATGGAGCCGCAGAAATAGGAGGCGGAAAAGGTCATAAGACCGCCTGCCGTCGCATAAATGTATGTACCTGCCTGAGAAATGGTATATGCCGCCATTTCCTTTAAGGAGAGATATTCACCCTCTGCAGGCTTGTTCCAATGCTCCTTTACATAGGCGGGTGCTTCTTTTACCTTACCGATAATTTCAGTAATATTCAATTTAATCAACCCCTTCTTTCTCTATATTATATAATTTTGTTTCAATCAAATAAAGCGATTTTTGATAATAATTCATTTTCGTAAAAAATAAACAGAGAAAAATGTGTTTTTATGTAAAATATACTGATGACAATTCAAATAATCCGTGTTAAAATCTGTAGAAAGGAGGTTTTTTTATGAAAAAGTATCTTTTGCCCGAAACAGGGAATTTTTATAAAGCAAATCTTCATTGCCATTCAACCTTTTCCGACGGCAGATGGACCCCGGAGGAACTGAAGGAAAGATATGTGCGCCACGGCTACAGCATAATAGCCTTTACGGACCATCGGACAATGCACTCTCAGGCTCATCTTTCCGACAGCAATTTTCTTGCTCTTGACGGCTATGAAATTGACGTAAACGAACAGGAAACCAACAAAAACGGCTACAGAAAAACCTGCCATTTCTGCCTGATTGCAAAGAAACCCGGTATGACACAGCCCGATTTCGGTGATGAAGATACCTATACCCCCGAAAACATCTCAAGGATTATGAAGGAAGCAAGGGAAAAGGGCTTTTTCGTAACCTATAACCATCCCAACTGGTCCCTTGAGGACTTTTCCGATTACATTAACTATCACGGAATGGATGCTATGGAGATATGTAACTTCGGCTGTGTGATAGTCGGCTATGCCGATTATGTGCCTCAGGTTTATGATGAAATGCTCCGTTACGGAGAGAGAATTTTCTGCGTTGCAACGGACGACAACCACAACCGACACCCCGAAGACAGCGTATACTGCGATTCCTTCGGAGGCTTTACCGTAATCAAGGCAGACTCTCTTTCCTATGAAAGCATAATTTCTGCAATGGAAAAGGGACATTTTTACGCTTCGCAGGGACCTTCCGTTGAGGAATTGTGGTACGAGGACGGAAAAATTCATATAAAGACCTCCCCAGTAAAGAAAATCGACTTTGTTTTCGGTTCCCGTCACGCCGAAACCAGAGTTGCGGAAAAGGATTGTTATCTTACCGAGGCTGAATGTGCGGTGCCCGAAAATTCAATATTCGTAAGAGTCACCGCAAGAGACGAAAAGGGCTTTACTGCCGACACAAACGCATACTTTGTTGATGAATTAAATAATTAAGAGGAAAACAAATGAAATTAGTTATACTTACTGCCCTCGGAGTGGGCGGAGCTACAGTCATCGGCTCGCTTCTGGGCTTTGTTTTCAAAAAGATATCACACAAATTCGAGGACATCATTCTGTCCTTCGCGGCAGGAATTATGCTCGCGGCTTCGGTTATGGGGCTTATTCTCCCCTCCCTTGAATTCGGAGGAAAATACGGTCTTATAAAGACAATCGCGGGACTTTTCGCAGGTGCTTTCTGCCTTAATCTTATAGATAAGCTGGTACCCCATCTTCACAACCTTGTGGGACACGAGGATATGGAGGCACATCAGAAATCAAATCTCAGCAAGGTGCTTCTTTTCGTACTTGCAATAGGCATTCACAATCTTCCTGAAGGTATCGCAGCAGGCGTCGGCTTCGGCTCGGGTGACACTTCGGGTGCTATGATGATTGCCATAGGCATCGCTTTACAGAACATTCCCGAGGGTATGATTATCATAGGTCCTATGCTTTCAGCAGGCGTAAAGCCCGGAAAAGCCTTTGTAATTGCCCTTATTACGGGTATTGTTGAGGTTGTGGGCACCTTTATGGGTTATTTTGCAGTAAACATTTCTTCCGTTGTTCTTCCCGTTGCCCTTGCCTTTGCAGGCGGAACAATGCTTTATGTTGTAAGTGACGAAATGCTTTCGGAAACCCACGGCCACGGAAGTCAGCGCGGTGCCACTTATGCACTTCTTATCGGCTTTACGGTTATGCTGATTACCGATACTCTGTTGGGATAAAAACCAAATATAAGAAAAAATCTTACGAT
>JAZNAI010000088.1:0-5238 GCA_045586465.1 Acutalibacteraceae bacterium
CATTGCTCTTGATGCAATGGGCTTTGCAAATGCAGATGTCAGACAGGTCCGCGAGGCACTCAAGGACATCGCAAAGAAGAACAATATTGTCAGCATCAACATTTCCTGCACACACATCCACACAGGTATTGACTCACAGGGCGTATGGTCTGACCCCGTAGGTGTTATTTTCAATAACATTCTTGGCGGTGAGGTTAAGTACGGTGTTGAGCGCTCCTTCATTGAATCTGTTGTTGCAGGCTCCAAGAAGGCAGTAGAAGATGCTCTCGCTGATATGACAGAGGGTAAACTTTACTATTCTTCCACAGATATCGAAGAGTATGTATGGGACCGTACCGCTCCTATTTCTCTTGACACAAATATGTATAAGCTTGAGTTCCTTCCCGAGGACGAGGCCAAGACTCCCACAATCGTTGCAACCTTCGGCTGCCATCCCGAATCCGCAAGCTATGACTGGTCCGACGACGGCTCCGACAGACTTCTTCCCTTTGACCAGAAGTTCTCTGCTGACTTTATCTGGTACACAGAAGAGGTTATGAATGCAGCCGGCTACAACTTCATTTTCATTCAGGGTAACGTTTCTACGGTTACATCCGGCAGAGGCGACTCCAACGACGGCCTTGATACAGATGCACATTCCACAGCTGTTCGTTACGGCTATGAAATCGGTTATATTCTTCTCGGTATGAGCCTTACAGAGGCTGACAGAATTGCTCTTACAGCTGCTACCGGCGACAAGCTCGGTGTAGAAGCCAATAAGGACAAGGAAGGCTACACCGTATGGTATGAAGGTCTTCCCACAGTTGAAGCTGTTGAGGTTGAGCCCGTTCTCAACGTTAAGAATAAGCAGTTCTTTGTAAGAATTGAAAACAATGTTATTGCTCTCCTCGGTAAAACATCTGTTGCAGATAACCTTGTTCTTCAGGATGACAGCGGCAAGTTCTACACCGTTTCAGAGGTAGGCTACCTTGAAATCGGCGATGCTATGAAGGTTTATATGTCCCCCGGTGAAACCTTCGGCGAGCTTCTCTTCGGCGGTGACGGTGCTAAGGGCTTCCCCCTTCCCACAATCAGAGAGTACACAGGTGAAGACATCATCATTATGGACCTTATGAACGACGCAGCAGGCTATGTTGCAAATGAAGCTAACTTCGTAATGGCAGGTCTTCAGTACAACGCAGAAACAGGCGAATATGACAGCGATACATGGTGCCTTATCTCCTACGGTAAGACAGCAGGTACAACCTTCATCACTCACTTCTACGATGTATTTGACAGCGTAAAATAAGAGAATAACAATTATCCCCGAAGCTCTCAGGAGCCTCGGGGATTTTTTTGTGCATTTATTTTGTTTATCCGAATGCCTTGGTGACCTCTCTGTATTTGTGTGTTCTTATGTACTGCAGAACGGTTTTAAGTCCCTCGTAATTGGGATGCAGGCCGTCCGAGCCCATAAGCTCTCTTTTTGCGTGTCCGTCTTCAGCTAAAAGCACCGAGAAGGTGTCAAGATAAGGAACTCCGTATTCCTCTGCCACATCAAGAATCCAGCTGTTTGCCTCGGTTATCATTACGTTTGTGATGTCTCCCCACCAACGGTAGGCAGGGGTTATAGGGTAAATTGACTGACACATAAGCTTTGTTTCGGGGCTTATTTCAAGAATATCGGAAACAAGGTCCTCGTAATCTGCCTTGAATTCCTCTTCATCCATAAAGGAAACACCGTTGATGCCCACGGCAAGAATAAGATATTCGGGCTTGTGCTCTTCAACAACCTGACGGATGGGCTTTTCGATATTATCGAAGGGATCAAGAATACAGTAGGAGCTCTGATATGCAAGGGTCATTGTGCCCTCGGGGCCCGTCCATATTGAATTGGTGTCCTCACCGCCTCCCAGCAGTCCCCAGGGCCACATCCAGTAGGTAGGGGAGTCGCATATAAAAGTAAGCTTATCAACGTATTCCTGCCCCATATCCTCAGAAAGAGGAAGAATCATAGGGGAGGTATAGTCAACGGGAGTAAGATCGGGGTGTGCCATATAAATCTCTTCACCCGTTCTGTCAATCTCCCAGGCTTCGGTGGTTGTTTCAATTTCAGGCTCGGTTGTTTCTTCAAGTGTAGTGGTTTCCGTTACGGGAATTTCACCGCAGCAGGTGAGAAACAGAAATGTAAGGCTGAGTGCAAAAACAATAAGCTTTTTCATAATTTTTACCTCAATTAAAGATATCTGTTGTTTTTCTTGGGCTCTACGGTAATTGTACCGTCTTTGTGAAGGGTTGTAAGTGTTACACCGTAATGGCAGTCCTTTTCGGAGAAATTAAGCTTTTCCGTCATATTATAGGTGTTGTAGCCCGTGCATTGGGTGTAAACCAGATACACGTCCTCATAAATTGCACAAAGGTCGTTTATGTGGTCGTGACCCGAGAAAACAGCCTGAAGCTGTGCTTTTTCTTTTCCTTCGGTGAAGAAACCGCTGTTGTAGTAGGAGGAGCCTACACTCTCATACTGTGTGCCGTAAAGTAGCTTTGTTTTGCCGGAATCTCTGTAATCGTACTGACCGTGCTCATCACAGATTAATTCATATTCCTTTACGGGAATGTGCATATAGCAGATGGATTTGTTTTCGGGGGTCACCTCAAGAGTTTTTTTCATATTCTTAGTGTACCAGTCAATCTGATTCTGCTTTACGAAGTCGTAGGTATCTGACCATAATTCCTTCGGTACGTTGTGGGAGATGTTATATTCTTCAATCATATCACGCCCTGAATCTATAAGATAGAGACTCTTATAATATGATCCGTCTGCATTTTTAATGTGAATAGCGGTGTTTCCGAAGCCGAAAAGCTCCTCCTTGCCGAAAAGGGTAAGGCAATGGGGATAGTACTGCATACCCCTTAAAAGCTGATACTTATAAAAGCCCTTTTCCTCTCTTGTTTCGTGATTGCCGAAGCAGTAGCACCAATAAACACCGAGCTTTTCCATCATATATGAAAACTGTACGGAGTCAATGTGCTGGCAGTCTGAAAGAATACAGTCTCCCGTGATAATAAGAAGGTCGGGCTTTTCGTCCCTTATCTGACGGACCAGGCGGTCGATTGTTTTGCTGTTAAGCTCTGCCCCGGGGGAGCCCAGATGCAGATCCGTTGCGGTCATAATCTTAAAGTCGGAATTGTCAATATTTCCGTTTTTGTCGGTTTTTGCAATAATAACCTCATCCTCGGACTTACCTAAAATTTTAAGGCTTGAGCCCACATAGGAAAGGTCTGTATTCGCCGAAAACAGGAATTTCGGTCTTTTTCCTCCCGTTATTTTGTGAAGCACACGGGAAGCACCCAATATTCCTGCAATTATTTTGTGTCTTATTGTTGCCAACGGCTTATAGTAATTCATAAAATCTCCTTATTCTGCATAATAATGTAATTATATGCCGAATGTCACAATAAGTCAAATAAAAACAAAAAAGACGGCTTTTTTGCCGTCTTAATTTGCTTAGTCGATTTCGACCTGAATTTTCATATCCTGTCTGTTAGCGGCTGAGCGCATAACCGTGCGGATAGCCTTTGCTATTTTGCCCTGCTTACCGATAACTCTGCCGATGTCGTTTTCAGCAACGTGAAGATGGAATACTACTACGCCGTCTTCATTTGCTTCATCAACGGTAACGTCAACCTTATCGGGCTCGTCAACAAGACCCTTAGCGATTCCGAGAAGTAAATCTTTCATTTATGCTTTGCCTCCGGGAATGTGTTATCAGTCGATAACGCCGTTCTTCTTGAGAAGAACCTTAACAGTGTCTGTGGGCTGTGCGCCGTTAGCAATCCACTGCTTTGCCTTTTCACCGTCAACCTTGATGGTCTTAGGCTCTGTCATGGGGTTGTAGTAGCCGATTTCTTCGATGAATCTGCCGTCACGGGGATATCTTGAATCTGCAACAACGATACGATAGAAAGGAGCTCTCTTAGCACCCATACGACGAAGACGAATTTTAACTGCCATTTTAATTTCCTCCGATAAATAATTTTTTTGTAATATAATAAACAACAAGTGTCTAATACCGAAATTGGTTTTGATTAAAAGCCGGGGAAGCCGCCGGGCATTCCGCCGCCCATACCGCCGAAGCCTCCGGGGGGCATCATACGGCGCATTTTCTTTTTGCTGCCGCCCTTGTTTCCTCCGAACTGCTTGAGCATCTTCTGCATCTGCTTGTACTGGGAGAGAAGTCTGTTTACGTCCTCAACCTGCATACCGCAGCCTGCCGCAATTCTTCTTTTTCTTGAGGGATTGATGATTTCGGGCTTTTCTCTTTCTTTGGGAGTCATTGAAAGGATGATAGCCTTTGTTTTGTCCATTGCTCTCTCGTCAATATCTGCATCCTTAATCTTCTTTCCAACGCCGGGAATCATTCCGAGAAGGTCCTTTATGGAGCCCATCTTCTTCATTTCCTCCATCTGCATAAGAAGGTCGTTAAGGTCAAATCTGTTTTCCTTGAGCTTTCTTTCAAGGTCTGCTGCCTTTTTCTCGTCGAGTGTGGTCTCTGCCTTTTCAATAAGCGAGAGAACATCGCCCATTCCGAGAATACGTGAAGCCATTCTGTCGGGATGGAACACGTCAAGATCGTCAAGCTTTTCGCCTACACCTACGAACTTGATGGGCTTGCCCGTTACGGCTCTTGCGGAAAGTGCCGCACCGCCTCGGGTGTCACCGTCAAGCTTTGTAAGCACAAGACCGTCAATGCCCAGAGCCTCGTTGAAGGTTGAGGCAACATTTACTGCGTCCTGACCTGTCATTGAGTCAACAACAAGGAGAATTTCGTGAGGCTTAACCTCTGCCTTGATGTTCTTGAGCTCGAGCATCAGCTGCTCGTCTATATGAAGTCGGCCTGCGGTATCAAGGAATACGTAGTCATAGCCCTTATCCTTAGCAAGCTTTACTGCTTCTCTTGCAATTGTAACGGGATTTTCGGTGCCCATTTCAAAAACGGGAACGCCTGCCTGCTCACCGACAATCTGCAGCTGCTTGATAGCAGCGGGTCTGTAAATGTCGCAGGCTGCAAGAAGAGGTCTGTGACCGTCAGCCTTCAGCTTTTTACAGATTTTTGCACTGTGAGTTGTTTTACCTGAACCCTGAAGACCGCACATCATAACAACCGTTGGGGGGTGGGAAGCCGAAGCCAGTCTTGCCTGAGTTCCGCCCATAAGAGCGGTGAGCTCTTCATTTACTATTTTTATAACCATCTGTGC
>JAZNAI010000089.1:0-9288 GCA_045586465.1 Acutalibacteraceae bacterium
GATCCGACTTCTCCTCGTTTGATAGGGCATTGAGGGCGGCGGTAATATCCTCTGGGGTGAATTTGATGGCGGTTTCGGTACCCCAACTTGAAAATACCTCATCGGCGTGGTGGTGATGGTCGTGGCAACCGCAGTCACAATCTTCACCGTGGTGGTGATTGTGCTCGTGATGCTCGTGGTCGTGACAGCCGCAATCACAGTCTTCATCGTGGTGATGATGTGTGTGATGATGCTCCTTATGCATAGCTTCAATTACAGCTTCGAGTGTATCTTTTCTTTCTATAGCATCAACAAGAGCTTCATTTGAAAGCTCTGCAATGGGAGTAGTTACGATAACTGCACCGGGATTTTTTTCTCTTACAAGCTCAACTGCAGTTTTAAGCTTATCGGGCTTTACGCTGTCAGCGTGGCTCATAATTATTGTTCCTGCGTGTTCAATCTGATCATTGAAGAATTCACCGAAGTTCTTCATATACATTTTGCACTTACCTGCATCAACAACTGTTGTGAAAGCGTTAAGTGATATATTATCGCCTGCAATGCTTTCTACTGCACGGATAACGTCGGAAAGCTTGCCGACGCCTGAGGGCTCTATAAGAATTCTGTCGGGTGAATATTCATCAATAACTTTTGTAAGAGCTGTTCTGAAATCGCCCACAAGACTGCAACAAATACAGCCGGAGTTCATTTCTGTAATTTCGATGCCTGCATCCTGAAGAAAGCCGCCGTCTATGCCGATTTCTCCGAATTCGTTTTCAATAAGTACAAGCTTTTCGCCTTTGTAGCAATCGGCAATAAGCTTTTTTATAAGTGTCGTCTTTCCGGCTCCTAAGAAGCCTGAGTAGATATCAATTTTTGTCATTCAGCAACATCCTTAAATATTTTTTCCTATATATTTTACCACTTAAAAATTATATTACAAGTATTTTTAGCAAAAAAACTACGGAGCCTGTCAAGACTCCGTAAAAGTCAGTTGTAAAGCTTTGCAAGTCCGCCCTCGCTTGTTTCTCTGTAGCTGTTATGAAGGTCCTTGCCGGTCTCGTACATTGTTTTAATTACAAGGTCGAAAGAGATCTTTCTCGAGCCGTAAAGGAAGTTTGCAAGATTAACAGCGTTTATTGCTCGCATTGCTGCAACGGCATTTCTTTCAATACAGGGAATCTGAACAAGCCCTCTTACAGGATCGCAGGTAAGTCCCAAATGATGCTCCATAGCGACCTCTGCGGCATACTCTATCTGTTCAATTTCCATATCGAAAAGCTCTGCAAGAGCTGCTGCTGCCATAGAACATGCACTTCCGATTTCTGCCTGACAGCCGGCTTCCGCACCGCTTATGGATGCATTTGTTTTTATGATATTGCCTATAAGACCGCCTGTAGCAAGAGCTCTTAAAATATCGGTATCGGAAAAGCGTTTTTTATCCTGCATATATTTCAGAACTGCGGGAAGAACACCGCTTGCTCCGCAGGTGGGGGCTGTTACAATTTTTCCGTTACAGGAAGCATTCTGTTCGCTGACGGCAAAGGCATAAGCACAGACAAGACGGTTTTCTTTAGTTTCCGCAAGCTCATCCATATGTCGGTAGTTGTAAAGCTGTTTTGCTTTACGTATAACACCGAGTCCGCCGAATATCTCCCCTTCTGCTGAGATGCCCTCCTTTACAGAGTTCTTCATAGTATCCCATATTGTCTGAAGGAAATCCCAGATTTCAAAGCCTTCAACCTCTTCGACGTACTGCCACAGTCTCATATCTTTTTCCTTGCAATATGCGGCAATTTCGGAAAAAGTTGATAATTTATAAGGTCTTTCGGGAGGCTTTACTGCTTCACCCATAAACCTGACTGCACCGCCGCCTACGCTCAGAACCGTGAAATCAGCGACTGCTTCATTGTTTTTAATGATTTCAAACCGCATTGTGTTGGGGTGAGGTAAATCGGTAACCGTATCATCAAAAATGATTTCGGTCTTTTGCTCGGATAATGTCTTTTTAATGATATAGTCGGTTCTGTGGCCTATACCTGTTTTTGAAAGAGAACCGAAAAGAGTTACCCTGAATTTGTCAGCATCAGGATATTTGAGTGAAATGATTTTTGCTGCTCGCTCAGGACCCATAGTATGAGAGCTTGAGGGACCTACTCCGATTTTATAAAGCTCTTTTAACGATTCCATTGTTTTTTCGTTTGTATTGCTCATTATATTTCTCCCGATATCTGTTTTATATTAATAATATAAACAAATCGAGGAAATAAATCAAGTAAATTATCAGAATGAGGGTAATAATAGCATTCTGTCTTCAGTTATTATGTCGCCTGTAAGATTATTAATTTCTTTAAGTGAGTCAAGCGATGTTCTGTTTTCTTTTGCAACAGACCATATGTCCTCGTTCTTCTTTGCAAAATATATAGTAAATCTTGATGTGGCATCATATTGTGACTCTTCAAGGATTTTTATGTCAGTAAAGCACGATGCTTTACGAATAGCGCATATGTCTGCCTCAAAAAGAATGTCGGCACTAAATCTGATTTTTCCTGGTTGGGTCTGTAAAGCATTAATGCTTAACACCCTTTCGCAATGATTAGTTAATGTTGTTTCTTCCTGTTCGGCAATCAGCTGTGTTTCAAATGTGTGTTCTCTTGTAATTACGGACAATGTACCGTATTCGTTTTTTGTAAGTGCATTAAACAATGCTGTGACAAGGAGATTATACTTATTTCCGTGTTTTTCAGAGGAAATTCTCATATTGCTTACCCAGCTGTCAACGACGGAAAACTTTGATTCATCATATACGTCGGTTTCGAAAACTATATTTTCGTTTTTTGTCACCCTTTTACAAGAGGTTATAAGCTCGACTGTATCTTTGACTGTTGACATTTCGTTTTTTACAGAGAAAAGATCGCATACCATATTTGCCGTGACTGTTCTGTTTACTTCCGCCTGAATACTGATGTCAAGCCTTACGTCCAGCGTCTTATTTTCAGCTTCTGTATTTCTTATAATTGTTTCTGTGAATATGTCATTGATATTTATACTGCAGATATCATCATCCTCTGCTCCGAAAATGTCAATAATTTCTGATACAGGAAGACTTATAACAGTTGATGAGATATTGCCTGATTTGTCGGAATAGAATATAATTTCAGTTTCAGCAAGACCTTTGATATAAGCCTTGTTATGAATTGTTTTTGTTTCGGATATTTTGATTTTGCTGTCCTTACGGATTATGATATCAGGTATTTCATTAAAATCACTAAGCGGATAGCTGCCGGTAAGAGAAAAACTTCGTGATACGGTATTTATCCGGGAAACATAATCTATACTTTCGTTTTTGGAAATGACTGATTCATTGTCAACTGAGGATATGAGTACCTTTTCCGTTGAGCATTTAATATTAACACCTATCTGAAGTACTGATCTCAGCTCAATTCTTTTCGCTGCGATTGCACGGCAGTTAAGTGAAAAAACTGTCTGATTTACTTTCGATGACATATAGCTTTCTGCATATTGCGTTTGGAAAACCTTTGTGTATCTGTATTCATTTTCATAACAGTACATTTTATTGTTTTCTCCGGTATAAATCAATGAAAATTTTGCGATACCAGCAATGCTTATTTTGTCACCGCTTGTTGTAACGGCTTCAATTACGGGCGTAATTTCACTTTTGAGGATTTTTCCGATGCTGTCGTAATAATCGGGCAGAATAATATCGGCATCTATATTCTGCTGTGCAGTGAGATTTGCAGCTTCTGTTATGGATTTGATGCAAAGTGTATCTGTGTTCATATTTACCGCTCCTTAATTGTTTTCAATTAATTCTATGAAACACCTGTCCCGTTTATTACAATAAATCATATGAGGAGAAACAGCGTCAAAATTTTATTTTATGGAAAATATTCATTTTTCTCAGTATTTTACATATAAAACAAGCCTACAGTACCGAGAGAAAAGGGACTGTAGGGGTAGTAAATCCTAAGATATATAATTATAAATATGCTTCAAGTCTGTATATCGGCATTCCCATTGAGGAGAACTTTTTTTCATATTCCGTTACAATATTTCCTTCAAAATCACTGTTGTGAAGATCGAGAGATACGTTTTTAAGCTTGAAGCCTGCAAGAGTATATTGCTCAATTGAATATTCAAAGAAATGCATATTGTCTGTCTTCTGATGAATTTCAGCATCAGGAGTGAGAATTTCTTTGTATATTTCAAGGAATTTTATGTTAGTAAGCCTTCTGTTTTCGTTAGCTTTTTTAGGAAGCGGACACGAGAAATTGAGATATAATTTGCCGATTGATGCCGGTTTTATATATTTTGTCAGAATTTCTGCGCCGCATTTCATAAATATTACATTAGTAATTCCTGCTTCCTTTGCCTTTTTGCAGGCATCTGAAATTACGCTTTCGTTGACTTCGACAGCTATGTAATTAATTTCAGGTGTGCGAACAGCAAGCTCGAACATAAACTGACCTTTTCCGCAGCCGATTTCCATATGCACGGGGCGGTCATTACCGAAAAGCTCAGATAAATCAATATATTCCTTTTTTGAAATTATTGCTCTGTGATCGTCTGTGACCTTTGGAATAAGAATTAAATTATCAAAGGATGCAAGTCTTTCTTCAAGATTCTTTTTTCTTCTCATTCTCATATAATCATACCTTCAATTCCTTAAAAAACTTAGTAATTGTTTCTTTGTCAGCTTTGACCTTTCCCTGCAGCATACTGCCCCTTCCGCCGCCGCTTCCGTTGCAGATGCTGTTAAATTGCTTGACTATATCTGTAAGCTCTGATAATTCCGAAGAAATACAATATGAGTAGCCTGATTCGTCATTTCCGGAAAGTATAATACAAAGCTTTTTGCTTTTCTCCATAGTAAAATTACAAATTTCTCGTATTTCTTCCATTGACAGCTTATCATAAAATTTACATATAACATCGCAGGGAACTATATCTGAAGCGATAATTTCGAGCAGGTTCTTTTGTTTTACGGAAAAATCATATTTCATTGCGGTGTTTGCGGCTATAAGCTTTGCTACTGCTTCTGCTGTTTCATCGTGCTTTGAACACAGCTGTGTAGATATGCTTATTGTTGCGTTATGTTTATTTATATAGTCATTAAATGCAGCTTTTCCGCAGATGAGGGTTATTCGGACTCCCCCTCTGTGGCTGACAGATGAAAGAATCTTAATTATACCGATTTCACCGGTGAATTTAACGTGCGGTGCACAGCAGGCGCATAAATCTGTGTTTTCTATTTCGACAAGCCGTATGTCTTCAGTAAACTCAAGCTTGCTTCTGTATTCATAGGTTTGCGCTTGTTCTGCTGTTACAATGTAGGTATTAATTCTTTCGTTTTTATAGATACATTCATTAGCCTTTTCTTCAATAATCTGAAGTTGCTCCTTGGTGAAAGGAATATTGAAATCGACAGTCATTAACGTATCGTCCATATGAAAACCGACATTTTCTGCGCCGAAAAGCTTGTGAGCAATACCGGAAACAATATGCTCACCTGAGTGTGCCTGCATACGCATAAAGCGTTTATCAGCATTAATTTTACAAAATACAGGACTTCCCTGTGAAAGTGTAACTTCATTATCAGTAAAATGATAAATTTTTCCGTTTTTTTCAATAACGTCATATATGAAAACGTTTTCTATGTATCCTGTATCGGCAGACTGTCCTCCGCCCTCCGGAAAGAAAGCTGTTTTATCGAGAATGATTGCAGTTTTGTTGTTTGATGATTCAATCCCGACTATTGTAGCGTAGAATTCGGTAATATAACTGTCAGAATAATATAATTTTTCTGTCATTTTACACCTCAGACAGTAAATTTATATGAAAGTTTATCTGATTTTACTATCCAGAAGCCGTGAGCTGTAATTTCGAGTGTATACTCGCCTGCGGCAAACGGGAAATCAACACAAAGGGAAATTGAGGAGGGCATATCATTGAGGTAATATGATGAACATATTCTTTTTTGCAGAATAATTTCATTATCGGAATTTCTGACAGCAATTGTATATGCATTTACTCTGTAGCCGTCAGTTTTGGCCTGAGAAAATTCGATATTGAGCTTATTTTCTTCGGTTGTGATAACACATACGGTGTCATCTGCAAAATAAGGCTTTGCTTCGGTCAGCGCTCTTTCGGAAGTGTAAATAAAGCTTTCGGGCTCCCATGGCGTTTCAATCAGGTATTCATTATCAAAAAATCTTTCTGTAAGAATGTCATATGAAAGAATTCTGACGGCATTCTCTTCATTTACCTCAACAATATAAAACTGAGCACATTGCTTTGCATCCGGAGGCACCGTACCTGTCATAAGGTCGAATTCATCAAGCTCAAAATATGAAAAAGAGCCTGTGTTTAATGATGTAACATATTTCTGATGAATGCTTCTGGGGTCATTGATAGGAGCGTGAGAATGACCTGAAAAATCAATTACCTGGGGATAGTCAGCAAGAATTGAGTTTATATCGTCCTCGCCCCAGTTAATGCTTCCGTATACAGTATCGGTAAGATGCGGATGCTGGAATACAAAAATAGGAGCTTTTCTTCCGTTTGCTGCGGAAAACTCAAGCTTTTCCTTAAGCCATTCCTGCTTTTTTTCTTTGATTCTGCATCCGTCTTCAGTTGAAAGACAAATAAAGCTGCAGCCTTTTATGTTGAAATAATTGTCAGGCTCCATATTGTAAATCTGCTTGAGCTTTTCTTTTGCAGCTTCCTGTCCTTCTGACATAAATTCATGGCTCGCAAGCATAAGCGTTATCTTTGTTTCGGGTCTGATTACAGCATCAAGTGACTCTTTGAATTTTTGCATTTCATCAGCCTGTCCGCGGTTAGCAAAGTCTCCGACAGCAAAGAAGGCATCAATATTTTTGTAGGATTCCTGCTCGGCATATTCATACGCCTTTTTCATACCCTTTTCAAAGCGTTCCTTTTCAATGTCGGTGTCAACTTTATAGTGAATGTCACTTGTGACAATAAATCTTAATTTTGCGTTAAAATTCATAAAAAAGCTCCTTACATATTTTTAGAAATTATATCATCAATCTTAATATAAATCAACCTGAAAACAAAAAAAAGAGGCAATCCGAAGATTGCCTCAAAATATTATATTGATTAATCCTTAATGCCAAAGAGATCTCTGAACCACTGACCGATCTTCTCGAAGAATTCTACGATCTGATCCCAGATAGATTTAACTTCCTTGTCAGCAATGTCTGTACCTGCATTTACAACGTCCTTAGCTGTGTATTCAGGATACTGAGAGGGCTGGAATTTGTCATTGAACTCAATAACGTTAACACCGGATCCGGTGGAATAAATATATGAAGGTGTTTCAGCGTTTTCAAGATTAAATGTAATCTTTGTCTTAGCATCAACTGCAACGTCAGTAAATGACCAGTCAGCTACTGTGTTGTCAGCAAGAAGCTGCTTGTGGATAAGAGTTACATAACCGTTATTTGTGCCGCTAAGTCTTACCATTTTATCAACGTCTGATTCATAAAGGAAAGCTATCTTGAGATAATCATTGTTGTAATCGGAATGGATAGACTTAAATATACCGTAGTTGTTGTGCTCATTAACCTCTGCACCGTCAAAAAGTGTAAAGAGCTCGTGCTGCTCTGTGTCTGTGAGGACAAGAGAAACGGGGCAATAGATGTAAATAGCATCAGTAACCTTCTTGAAGTTTGCGGGTTCTGTTTCAAACATAAGGCTTCTCATAATGTCGAGAGCTGCAATTGATACAGCAGTATCTTCATAGAGGCAACCGTGGAGCTGGTTCTTGATTTTGCCTACAGCACCGCCGTCGTCAGCGATTTTGTATTCAACAAGGGACTGCTCGCAAACCTTTCTTGTAGTAAGAAGAAGGTCCATTGTGAAGTATGATTTTTCGGAATCATCTTCTTCATTGTAATAGGATTCAGCTGCCCAGTCGGATGCAAGATCCTGGAAATGATATGCAGTGTAGAGCTGAGAAAGACGGGGATATACTTCGTCACAGTTCCAAAGGAAGTCTGCAACAGAGTCAACAACGTCATAAATCTTCATAGCCCAATTGTAAGCTGTTGCTGTATAAACATTGGAGTTGAGAGCGATGTCTACAAGTGTGTCAGTAATATTTACAACAGTATCATCAACAAATCTGAGATAAATATCATTCATTGCCTGATAAACACTCTTTTTCATATAGCCGACAACATTCTTGGCTGCGTTGCGGAGAATTTCATTTGGTGCCTCATCTGCAATGTACTGAACAAGATCGATGTAATACTGGTTTGCTGCCTGAACGGAGAGAACACGAGCATAGTAATCGATAAATTCATCTCTGTAAAGCATAAAGGTGTTTAATATGTTATTAACATCACCTATGATTTTCCATGCAAGGCCCCATTCCTCAGATTCAAGGACCTTTGAGAATTCATCCCATTTAAGAACGTCTTTTACATCCTCAAGGAAACCTGCAGCGTCCTGAGCATAACCGATTGCTTTTTCGATTTTGTCTACATATTCGAAGCAAAGTCTGTTTTCTAAGTCTTCTGCATCTGAATTTGTTGCTTTATAAAAGCCGCCATAGAAGTCAGCTCTTTCGATAAGTGCAAGAATAAGAAGCTCAGCCTGATTAATATCGATGTGATGGAAGGTGCCGTTTCTCCATGCTTCATCGTAAAGAGCTAAAGCTGTCCAAGCTCCCATTGTATCGGTTATAGCCTTTTCGTTAATATCTACGTAGTTCCAGCTTGTGTAAGCTGCGTCATCAAGAAGCTGATTGATAAAGAACTGATAATTCTTTTCCCAACCGTCTACATAGTGGTCATAATTGACATCTTTTTTTGCGGTGCCTGCAAAAGCTACTACAGAAAGACAGGAGGCTGTCATAATAACTGCGAGGATAACCGCTACGAGTTTTTTGAAGTTTTTCATAAAAACACTCCTTGTATAAAATAGATATAAACTATCCTCAATTATTTTATTCTTATTGATAAAATTAGTCAATTATGAGAATTGATTAATTTAAATAAAATCATTTGTTGAAAATTCACAAAAACGTTATGGGGGATACGTGAGTAATGTGAGAATTTATTGAAAATATGAACAGAATGTTAACGCCATTTTTCCGATTGTTAAATTTTTGAGTTGATGACATTATTAAATAATATTAATATTCTAAATTAGAATAATGCTTTGTGCAAATAATGATATTATTCGACATAAAGGAGATGAAAATAATGAAAAGAATAATTAAGGATTACTTTACACGCGTCTATAAGGACGTATCGAAAT
>JAZNAI010000090.1:0-18001 GCA_045586465.1 Acutalibacteraceae bacterium
CCCTCTCATTTAATTTTTAATACCATATCAAAATTTACATAACAGCCTGTAGGGGTCGGCGTCCCCGACGACCCGCCCTGATAAAAATAACAATATTCGTGTTAATTCCCACGGCAGCTAAAATTGTGGCTCTGAGGGTCATAAATTCTGTAATTTAATTCTCTGCTCACGGGATGTCGGGGACGCCATCCCCTACAAGCTACAATTTACTTTTTATAAATTATACAACATTATAATAATAATTTCTACCGTTCGAATAAATTTCTACCATTGGCATATATTTTAATGTAATAAATATAAAATATTCGGCAAAATGAAAAAAAGAGGAAAATTTTTCAATAAAGGTATTGCAATTTTCTGAAAATTGATTAAAATATACTTAGCACTCAAATAATAAGAGTGCTAATTTAACAAAATTATCAATTTATAAATATTCTCAGGAGGGATTTTATTATGACACTCAAGCCCTTAGGCGACAAGGTGGTTGTTAAATTCACACAGGCAGAGGAAACCTCAAAAGGCGGTATTATCCTCGCTTCATCCGCACAGGAAAAGCCTCAGACAGCAGAGGTTGTGGCTGTAGGCCCCGGTGGTATCGTTGACGGCAAGGAAACCGTTATGCAGGTTAAAGTCGGCGACAAGGTAATTTTAAGCAAATATGCAGGCACAGAGGTTAAGCTCGGAAGCGACGAATACACCGTTGTCAAGCAGAGCGACATTCTCTGCGTTGTAGAATAATTTTTTGGAGGTCTCTCATTATGGCAAAGCAGTTACTTTACGGTGAAGATGCAAGAAAGGCTCTTCAGGCAGGTATAGATAAATTAAGCAATACTGTAAAAATCACCCTCGGACCCAAGGGCAGAAACGTTGTTCTTGATAAGAAGTACGGCGCTCCCCTCATTACTAACGACGGTGTTACTATTGCAAAGGAAATTGAGCTTGACGATCCCTTCGAAAATATGGGCGCTCAGCTTGTAAAGGAAGTTTCCACAAAGACAAATGACATTGCAGGTGACGGCACAACAACCGCTACTCTTCTTGCTCAGGCACTTGTAAGCGAGGGTATGAAGAACGTTGCAGCAGGCGCTAACCCCATGACAGTCAAGAAGGGCATCCAGAAGGCTGTTGACGCCGCTGTTAAGGCTCTGAAGTCTGATGCAAAGCCCGTACAGAGCTCTTCCGATATCGCAAGAATCGCAACCGTTTCCGCTGCTGACGAAAACATCGGAAATCTCATCTCCGAAGCTATGGAAAAGGTTTCCGCTGACGGTGTTATTACAGTTGAGGAATCAAAGACAGCAGAAACCTCCTGCGACGTAGTTGAAGGTATGCAGTTTGACCGTGGCTACATCTCCCCCTATATGGTAACGGATACCGACAAGATGGAGGCTGTTATTGACGATGCCTTCATTCTTATTACAGATAAGAAAATCACAAACATTCAGGAAATTCTTCCCCTTCTCGAGCAGATTCTTCAGGCAGGCAAAAAGCTTGTAATCGTTGCTGAGGACGTTGAGGGTGAAGCACTTGCAACTATCCTCGTTAACCGTCTCAGAGGCACATTTACCTGCGTATGCGTTAAGGCTCCCGGCTTTGGCGACAGAAGAAAGGAAATGCTTCAGGATATCGCAATTCTTACGGGCGGTCAGGTTGTTACCTCAGACCTCGGTCTTGAGCTCAAGGATACAACCGTGAATATGCTCGGCCGTGCCCGTCAGGTTAAGGTTACAAAGGAAAACACAATTATTGTTGACGGCGCAGGTGACAAGGCTGAAATCTCAGCAAGAGTTAATCAGATTAAGTCACAGATTGAGGTTACAACCTCTGAATTCGACAAGGAAAAGCTTCAGGAAAGACTTGCAAAGCTTGCAGGCGGTGTTGCAGTTATCCATGTCGGTGCCGCAACTGAGGTTGAAATGAAGGAAATGAAGCTTCGTATTGAGGACGCTCTTGCAGCTACAAAGGCAGCTGTTGAGGAAGGCTACGTAGCAGGCGGCGGTGTTGCACTTCTTAATGCAATTCCTGCTGTGGCTTCCCTTCTTGAGACTGCTGACAACACAGATGAAATCACAGGCATCAAGATTGTTCTCAAGGCAATTGAGGCTCCCATCCGTCAGATTGCAGCAAACGCAGGTCTTGAGGGCTCAGTTATCATCGATGCTATCAACCGTTCCGGCAAGAAGGGCTACGGCTTTAACTTCGCAACCGAGGAATACGTTGATATGGCAGAGGCAGGTATCCTTGACCCCACAAAGGTTACACGCTCCGCTCTTCAGAACGCAGCATCCGTTGCAGCTATGGTTCTTACAACAGAATCTCTTGTAACAGATAAGCCCGACCCTGCAGCAGAAGCAGCTGCAGCCGCAGCTATGGCTAACCAGGGCGGCGGAATGTATTAATTTAATATTTCGGATTTTCTGCTCTCTTATCGGGGAGCAGATTTTTTTTGACTCTTTATGTATGGAGCGACGCCGCCGTCGACCCGATACAGAAAGTTGATTCTTCGTGTAGGGGTCGGCGTCCCCGACGACCCGCATGCAGTAACTTGATTAAATAAAAAGATGTATTAAGAGGCACATTATGAAATCCTACGGTTCATAAATCACACAATATATTTTAATGCATACGGGATGTCGGGGACGCCATCCCCTACAGGGTTAATTACAAAAAAAACTGCTCCTCGGATTATGAGGAGCAGAAATGCGTTATATTCGGTTAAATCAATAGGTATAACGAAGACCGTCTATCCATTCACCTTCAATGAAATCACGTGCTCTTACCACGATTTCGTCCTCATATACCTCAACAACGATACCGTCACCGGCTTCATAATCGGTGGTTTCCGTTACACGGGGAAGATTTATGCAGTCAACACCGTATGAGGAATAGAAATTATCTGCACCAAGATGGTCGTGAATATGACCGTGGATGAAAAGCTCACAGCCGTATTCATTAAGAAGATTTGCAAGTCTCTGAGGCTCAAAGGAGCGAAGATATCTTATGGGGAAATGATTGAATACGAAAACCTTTGCGCCCTCATCCTGAGCCTTTTTAAGAACTCCCTCAAGCCAGGTGAACTGTTCTTCGGTCATAGTAAATGATGAAGCGGAATTATCTTCTGATGCGAGCACCACCATATAACAGCCGTTTATTACCTTATAATAGTAGTCCTTTGTAATAACGTTTCCGAGATAAAGGGCATTGTTTGCAAGGAACTTTGTGCGAAGCTGCTCATAATCTCCCTCACCGTTACCGACGTCGTGATTGCCAACAACAACAAAATTATGCTTTGCAGGCTTCATAAAACGAAGTGCGTTATAAAAGAGAATATCCTCAGTTACCTGACCGTTCATAACGTTGTCACCGGTGTAAAACACGGCATCAATATCCTCTCCTGCCTTTAAGCCATAAAGCACATCGCTGAAATTATCATAGCTTGCAGGATTGTTGGTTTCAACGTGGATATCCGACACAACGGCAAAGCTCGTTATGAGGTCATCGGGTCTTTCTGCAACAAAGGTCTCTGCCCTTCCCGCTGCAGGTGAGAGCATTGTAAGAAGCGTAAGCACCGACAAAAGCATATCCTTGATAAATGTAATTACAGTTGTAAAATCCATATATTTACCTTCCTTCCGTTTATTGAAATTATTATAACATTATACACAATATTTGTAAACACAAAACTGAAATTTTATACTGAATCACAGATGTGAAATATATCGGAAATTAATTTGATTTTTTATTAAAAAACTTATTGACAAAAGCGTTTTGTTGTAGTATAATTCAAAACGTTCCGAGTGAACAACAAATAAATATAGAGGTATAGTGTAACGGTAACACTCCGGACTCTGACTCCGTCATTTAAGGTTCGAATCCTTATACCTCTGCCATAAAAAAGCACTTCTTCGAAAGCGCTTTTTTCAATGAAATTCGCCTTACGGCGAGTGAAATAGCAACGCTATGAAATATGCTGTAGCATATGAAATATTTGCTTCGCAAATGTTAAGGGTGAATTTTATTTCACTTTCTGCGTTAGCAGAAAATTTCATAATCCGTCAGGATTATTTCATATCGCACAGCGATATTTCATTATAAGAAGAGCTGATGCCATTTTAAGCTGTAAACACAAAAAATCCGAAGGATTGGTATGTAATCACGCGTCAGCGTGTATGTAATCGCCGTAGGCGTATGTCATTACCGTAGGTACACTCTTCCTTCGGATTGATTGCATACCTTTCTGCGAAAGGATTACATACATCACTTCGTGATGATTACATTTCGTCTGCGACGGATTACATACAAGGCTTCGCCTTGATTTTTTGCTAAACTTCCACCGTTGCGAATCAATATTATATGTGATATAATCATATCGACAAACAAGAATTTGTCTGAGAAAATGGAGGAAAATTATGAAATACGATTTTATTTATGACAGCAGCGTGGTGTCAGGCGAAAGAAATTATGAATTCAAGCGTGTCGATTCTTTACATGTTTTATTTGAAAAAGAAAATGTGTGTCTGGAAGTGGACGCATATGGAAATGCAAGTTTCACTGATGTGAATGGTATTGAACTCTACACCGACAAAGCTGATGGGCAAGGGCGTTATTTCTTTGAAGTCTATTGTAAAGTAAAAGATGGGGTTATTTCCGTAAGGTTCCCGATACAGGAAGTTGTAGACCATTATCCCAATTGCGACGGAGAATATGACAGATACAGTTATATAACCAGAGACAATATTGTGATTGACTACAAACTGTAAAGTTCGGTATATATGAAACTGATAAATCCCAATTTATCGAGCTGTTGCCATTCTGAGCTGTAAATACAAAAAAAGCAAGGGGCACAGCGTTTGCTGTGCCCTGTTATTATGCTCAACTTATGCCATAAGGCCGGAGAACATTTCCATAATTGTAGCAAGAGCTGCCTTGAGTGTATCAATGATAGCGTTGAAATCGATACCTGCAAGCAATTCTTCTACGTTAAGATCACCAAGTAATGATGTTACTGTGCCGAGAATTTCTTCCATGACTGAATACTTCCTTTCTTTAGATTATGCAAAATATACCATATTAATATCTAATTTACTTCCGTATTATATTAACAGTATGTAAACTTTGTAAAGGATTTGTTGCATAATTGTTACAAGCACACAAAAACAGGCACAGGCTGTATTTCTGCAGTCTGTGCACGAACTTTTTATTCACTTATTATGTCAGTTTCGCTGAAAACCTTAGCGCATATAATAAAATTGGCAAATGAAAGCACATAAATAAGAAGAGAGAACCAGGGGCTTAGGGAAACAAGCTTATCAACAAACGAGAACATCTCATTACCCTGAAGCGGAAGAAGCGGAATGATTACCCTGTCAAAAAGTCTTATAAGAATATACATAAGACCTGCAACATCAACTATCAGAGAGGTAATCACAAGACGTCTGTCTCTCTTAAAATGAAGCCACATTGCCGTAAAATAATAGCAGCAAAAGGCAGGCAGAGACGAAATAATAAGAAGCGTGATAAACACGGGATGAAGCATAAAGGATGCATTGGGAATGACAAACTGAACGGCGGTGATTATGAGACTGAACACCGGAACACTCATCAGAACGGGAAAAATCCTGTTGCACCACAAATGCTCTCCGTAAAGCTCCGAGGTCTGTTTAATGAGCTTTGCCGCAAGGCAGATTATAACAACAATAAGAACCGTGTTCAGCGACCCTACTGTGCTGTTTCCTTCCCATATTCTCGGTAAAAAGAAGGAAACAATAAGAAGAAGGGACATAAATGCTCCCGTTATTCCCGGCTTTTTACTGAACTTTATTTGCTGAGGCAAGCTGTTTCCTCCTTTGACCGTAAATTTTTCTTAAAATCAATAGTACACCTTGATTGTCTTGATTTCGAAGGGACGGAAGGTAAGAATACCGTCGAGAGCAATCTCTTCAGTCTCTTCCTCAAGCATATTGGTAATAACTGCCTTCTTTGCCTTGTCGGTGAAGGTCATCTTGGTTCTGGTATATGCTCCCTCTGCCTCGTAAACACGAACGATGAATGCATTCTCGGCATCCTCACAGGGCTTTATAGCCTCAATGAAGCAGTTTTCGGCTTCAATACCTGCAAGAGCATCAGCTGTGAATTCACCCTTTGTCTGAATTGCAGGAATATTGAGCATATATGAGGGCTTGATTACGCTTTCGGAATTAAAGCCGGTGTCGTGAGGAAGAACCGAATATACACAGCGGTGAAGACCGTCGTGGTCACCCATATGGTCGGGACGTGTACCGCCCTTGTGAAGTGAAAGACGAAGAGAGCCGTCCTTTGCGCTGATACCGTACTTACAGTCATTAAGAACGCTGACACCATAGCGTGCCTCTGAGATATCGGAATATTTGTGGTTGAGAACCTCAAACTTTGCCTGCTCCTCAAAGGTATTTCTTGTTGTGGGACGCTTAGCATAGCCGAACTGAATCTCGTGACGGGCAAAATCGTCAAATACGTCGCTGTCGAAGGCAACCTTAAGGAACTGATGATTGTCCTGCCAGTCCATAATTGTATCAAAACGGATTTCAGCGGAATGGGCGAAGAACATCATATCCTGAGTAACAGTAGACTTTTCGGAAATCTGATACTTATTTCTTACAATGTAAGCTACTCTGCCGACGGAAACAACTTCACTTTCAATAAGATTTGAAACATTTCTGAACTTCAGTTCATAGTCGGCATCTACGTCCCAGTTATCCCATGAATTAGGCACGTCCTCAGCCATAAGAAGGGTGTTGTAGTTTTCGCCCTTTACTATCTGACGGGATGCACGCTTATCGTAGTACTCGGAAATTGTGCCGTTTTCTGCAAAGGTTACCTCATAAAGAGGAGCGGAAAGCTTATTGCCCTCTCTTACGAAGTTGCAGTTGAATCTCTTTTCTTCTTCGGTAAGATTAAGTGTAACGCTGCCGAATGCAGGAATCTTCACACCTGCAACAAGAAGGATATTGTTGCCGTCAAGGTCAGTGTATCTCTGCTGAGCGTATCTGCCCTCAACCATCATTCCCTCGGGGATATCCTTTAAGAAGAGAACGTCGTTTCTTTCAAAGGAAAGAGTATTGATAACGGTAATTTTGCCGTCACCCTCTGCTTTAATCAGAGCTGCAGTCTTTTCCTTTGCGGTCTTTATAAGCTCTGTTGTCTGCGCTCTGCTTTCAACGTGAGCCTTATTAATGCAGGTACCGGGAAGAATATCGTGGAACTGATTTATGAGAAGTGTCTCATAAAGAGGTGCAATCTCTTCGCTGTCGGCAGCCTTTCCTGCCTTTACAGCCTCATTTACTGTCATAATTTCGAGGTCACGAAGAGCATATTCGGACTTTCTGTTGTTTCTCTTTATGGTGTGCTGATTTGTAAGAGTACCTCTGTGAAGCTCAAGGTATAATTCACCTCGGTAGGTATTGGGACGGACACAGTCTCTTTCGAGCTCCTGCATAAAGTCACCGACTCTTGAATAACGGGTCTTGGGCACACCGTCAAGGTCCTCAATTCTTCTTGCCATTTCGCACATTTCGAACTGAGGTCCGCCGCCGCCGTCACCGAAGCCGAAGGTAAGCATACGCTTGTCCGTTACGGTCTTCTGCTTGATGCCGCCTACAATGTTAGCGGAAACGTCCTGAACGTCAGGATGATGATGAGTAGTGTTGAAGTGGGTGAATACCTTTGTTCCGTCAATACCCTGCCAATAGAAGGTGTCATAGGGGAATTCATTGGTATCATTCCAGCTGATTTTTGTTGTAAGGAAATAGTCAACAGCACAGCCCTTCATAATCTGAGGAATTGCTGCGGAATAACCGAAGGTATCGGGAAGCCAGAAGCAGTTGGAGGTGTAGCCGAAGTGCTTTCTTGTGAATCTCTGTCCCCACAGGAACTGTCTTATCATAGATTCACCGGATGTGATGTTACAGTCGCACTCAACCCATACACCGCCGTTGGGCTCGTATCTGCCCTCGGCAACAGCCTTTTTGATATCCTCGAAAAGCTCGGGATAATGCTTTCTTATCATATCACCGTGGCAGGCTGAGGACTGAATGAACTTATATTCGGGATACTGCTGCATAAGGCTCATCTGATTAGCATAGGTTCTTGCGCATTTCTTAACGGTTTCGCCTACGTGCCAGAGCCACGCAGTATCCATATGGGAATGACCGATAACAACTGCCTCGGGAGCATTGTCACCGTTCTTTGCAGAAAGAGCTTCTTTAATTACGGGTCTTACGGCTCTTAAAGCCTCCTTAACCTTTGGGAAGGGAACATCGTCCGTGCCTGTGGGAATCTTCTCATAAATATCAAGAAGAGCATTTACTGCCTTTGCTCTGCCGAAATTCTCAGCAGGAAGCACCTGAGTAAGCTGATAAAGTGTCTTGAGGTCAAAGTAATACTCCTGAGTCTCGTAGTCCTTTACACAGATATCTGCACCGTCATAAAGGTACTTATATTCTGTTCTGCCTGAGTTTTCGAAGGGCATACAGCCGGGCACAAAGTGACCTGCATAGTATTCGAGAGCAATATTAAGCTTCTCCCCTGCCTTGGGCTCAAACTTTACCATATCGCAGTAATGGTTTCCGTGAGCGGTAACTACGATTTTGGATGCAAAGGTGCCGAAGGGCTTGCCGTTTACGAAAAGAAGTGCTTCATAGCCGCCGATATGGGGCTTGATGAAGAGGGTCTGTCCGTCAAGCTCTGCGGGAACGGTATAATCGCCTCTGAACCAGCAGTATGTACCCTCGCCTTCCCAGTATTCGCCCTTTACTGCAGGAGTGAAGGGAAGGTCGGGTTCTTTATGATATCGCTCAGTTACGTGGCACTTTTCCACGTTTTCGAGCTCGCCTACCTTAACGAAAATATGGGGCTCCATTCTTTCAATGAAGCTCTCCATTTTCGAAAGAAAGCGTTCAATCTGTTTATTATTAAGCATATTGAATTCCTCCGTCCGGAAATATTATTAAAAATATTTTATTATATGTGGCGGAGTTTTTCAAGTACTACTTTTGAAATAATCGTAAAAATCCCGATGTCTGTTTTTTGCAGGGTGCACAAGGTGAAATATTTTTCACAAGTATAGTTTCATCGCCCATTACAACAATATCGCTCCAGCACACCCTATAGGTATCGGGCCGTTTGAAGTTAAAGCCCGACGGAACGGAGGATACGATAATTGCCGAAATTTTTCCCGAGCAGACCTCTGCCTCCACATCCGACACGTAGCCTATTTTACAGCCGTTTTCAACGGAAATAACGTCCTTATTCTGCAGTTCTTCAATAAGACAGCTCATACAATCACCAATAAATTGTATGCAGAAAACAGATTAATTATTCAAAAAATCATAATTTAGAAGTAGATGTTATTACCCGTGAGCAGCAAAAATAAAACTGCCCTTGTAGGGGTCGGCGTCCTCGACGACCCGTTTTCGGTAAAATTAATTGTTTGTTTTTTGTCACGTGACATATAAAAATGCGCCTCTTAGGGACATAACTTCTGTAATTATATTTCCTGCCTGCGGGATGTCGGGGACGCCATCCCCTACAATGTTAAATGAATGATACAGCCACGTGGTTTATTTCATCTGACCTATAAATTTTGATTTACTCCTTCACCTTCCTCTTTATGCTCTTTTCAATACGTGACACCTGAGCCTGAGAGATTGAAAGCTCCTCTGCAACCTCTGTCTGAGTTTTACCCTGATAAAAACGCATATTGAGAATCTGTTTTTCCCTGGAATCGAGGTTTTCTATTGCATCTCTTATTGAAATTTCGGCAATAATATCATTGTCGGTGTTATTATCCGAAAGCTGATCAAGAACAAAAAGCTCATCTCCGTTGTCGGAATACACGGGCTCATAAATCGAAACGGGAGTCACCACGGATTCGAGAGCAATTACCACGTCACGGACGGGAAGCTTCAGCTGAGCCGCAAGCTCCTCCACGGTAGGCTCACGGTTATTCTCCTTCATAAATGCATCCTTCGCAATCATTGCGTGATAAGCAGTATCTCTCATTGAGCGTGACACTCTCAGATACGTATTATCTCTGAGATGTCTTTTTATTTCACCGATTATCATAGGCACAGCATAGGTGCTGAATTTCACGTTCATTGTAAGGTCAAAATTATCGCAGGCCTTGATAAGTCCTATGCACCCAACCTGAAAAAGGTCATCGGGGTCCTCATCACGGTTTCTGAATCTCTGAACAACGGACAGTACAAGTCTGAGATTTCCGTTTATAAGCCTTTCTCTTGCACGCTTATCCCCTTCCTGAGCCTTTCTCAGAAGCTCCATACATTCATCTGCTTTAAGGACCTGAAGCTTTGAGGTATCAATTGATGAAATTTCAACTTTTTTATAAAACACATTCATCTTCCTTTCGGTATCATTATTGACACAAACCGGAGATAAATATACAGATTAAACAAATCTCCGAATTCCGGACTCCGAATTCCGAATTTTTACTAAGTTTCCCTTTGCCCCATAACCATTTACTTATACCCTCAATAAACTGTTTTAATTACTAAAAATTAATATGCATATAATTATAATTTTTAATCAAAATTCCGTGAAATTATGCGATTTTTTCCTTGACAACAACTGTCAATTGCAGTATTGTATTGAGTATGTTCCTGAAATTTGGGATATATATAGTGTTATTACTTATAATAATAACTATCCCTTGCAGTCATAAATTTTATTTATACCATCGGAGGTAATTCTATGAACGCTTATATCGAAAGAGTTATAGAGAATGTAAAAATAAGAAATGCACACGAGCCTGAATTCATTCAGACCGTTGAAGAGGTTTTCTCCTCTATCGAGCCCCTTGTAAACGCTCATCCCGAGTATGAAAAGTACGATATTCTTATGCGTATGACAGAGCCCGACAGAGCAATTTCCTTCCGTGTATGCTGGGTAGACGACAACGGCAACGTTCAGGTAAACAGAGGCTACCGTTATCAGTTCAACTCTGCAATCGGACCCTACAAGGGCGGTCTTCGCTTCCACCCCAGCGTATATTCAGGCATCATCAAGTTCCTGGGCTTCGAGCAGACCTTCAAGAACGCACTTACGGGTCTTCCCATCGGCGGCGGTAAGGGCGGCTCAAACTTCGACCCCATCGGTAAGAGCGATGCCGAAATTATGCGCTTCTGTCAGGCATTTATGACAGAGCTTTACAGATACGTAGGTCCCGACGTGGACGTTCCTGCCGGTGACATCGGTGTCGGCGGCAGAGAAATCGGTTATCTCTTCCGACAGTACAAGAGAATCAAGGCAACCTTTGAAAACGGAGTTCTGACCGGTAAGGGGCTTTCCTACGGCGGCTCTCTTATCCGTCCCGAGGCTACGGGCTACGGTGCAGTTTACTACCTTCAGGAGGTTCTCAAGCACTACGAGGATACAATTGAAGGCAAGGTAGTTGCTATTTCAGGCTTCGGTAACGTTGCATGGGGTGTTGCATCAAAGATGGCACAGCTTGGCGCTAAGGTTGTAACCCTTTCCGATCCCACCGGCTATATTTACGATCCCGACGGCGTTTCTACAAAGGAAAAGCTTGACTTTATGCTTAAAATGCGCTCCGAAAACCTTACAATTGACGAATATGCAAAGAAATTCGGCGTTGAATTCTTCCCCGGACAGAAGCCCTGGGGTGTTAAGGCTGACATCATTATGCCCTGCGCAACTCAGAACGAGGTTGACATTCAGCAGGCAAAGAAAATCGTTGCTAACGGAGTTCAGTACTACATTGAGGTTTCAAATATGCCCACCACCAACGATGCTCTTAAATACTTACAGCTCAAGTGTAAGGCAGTTGCTCCCTCAAAGGCTGTAAACGCAGGCGGTGTTGCAGTTTCCGCACTTGAAATGAGCCAGAACTCAGCACGTTATATGTGGTCAGCAGAAAAGGTTGACAACAAGCTTCACGATATTATGAAGCACATCCACGACGTTTCCGCAGAATGTGCAGAGGAATACGGCCTCGGCTACGACCTTGTTGCAGGTGCTAACATCGCAGGCTTCAAGAGAGTTGCTCAGGCAATGCTCGAGCAGGGTATCATCTGATTCCCCGACAGAAAATTCAAACAGAAAAAAGCTCTCACGGAAATTTCCGCGGGAGCTTTTACATTGAAAATTAAATTATACAGCCTTCGGTTCCTCAACAAGCACCGAATTTTCATAAAGATACTCAGGAGCTATATCAATATCACCGTCAAGCCAGTTAGGACAATTACAGTCAAGATAAACACTCCTGAAAACAGCTTCATCCTTAAGAGGCTCAAAACACCTTTCATTAAGAAGAGGCTTAAAGTCAAATACTTTTACCTCACCTGTACTGAAGCGAATCCACAAAATAAAATTTTCAAGAGGACGCAGACCGAAAATTCTTATCGGCTTCGGCTCTTCGCCGGCATAAGCAATACCGTCTCTTATATACATAAACAAGCCTCCTTATCTTAAGGGTTCAATTTTTTCAAAAGGTATATTACGCACAGCATTATTCCAGGCTTTATAGAGCTCATCCTCGTGAATTGCCGCCCATGCCTGCACCATACGAAGCTGTTTTACGGGAAGAGCGCCTGCAAGCAATTCCCCTTCAACACTCACAGCAGCCTCATATTCTGCATAATAAACGTGAAAATGAGGTTTGTGATGCTGAACTGTATCGGAATATATCATTTTTATTACTATATTAAAAAATCTGCTGAGCTCAGGCAAAATTAATCATCCCTTCATTAAATTATTATCAAAATACACCTGTAAAATTCAAAATCATTCATTAAGCCATACGGTCATATCGCTCTCTCCCCTGTTTGCAAATGCAAAATAGGGGATTAATTTGATTCTCACGGGAATGTCCTTATAATCATCCTCCGACGAATAAAGAGATTCGTTGTATTCACGCCTTAAGCCGTCAATTTCAATTACATTTGCGAAATACTCCTCAGAATATTTCACGTCATAATTTCCGTTTTTAAGGACACTTAAATTGAAAAGCTCTTCACCGTTATCAACTCCCTCAGCGCAGTAAAGCACGGGACCGTACATCACGGCAGCTTTGCCGGCACAGGCTCTTACTCTTGTATCAGCGTGATAGAATTTAACCCTCATATTCATATCAATTTCAAGGGTGAAGACATCTTCCTTTATCTCATAACGGGCATAGCCCTTTTCCTTTGCGAAAGACTTATCTGAAGTAAATTCGTCGCACCAGAAAGGAATTCTTACAAAAAGAGACTTACCCTTCATTCCCTTTGCCGCAAGTGTCAGCTTACCGTTTTTGGGATATTCTGTTTTAACCTCAATTTCACACTCCCCTGCTCTTACAACGGAAGAAATAAACTGATGAACGGCAAACGCATCATCACTTACGGAATAAGCTCTTCCCGCCATAGTTTCAATATATCTTGTAACATTGGGAGGACAGCAGCTGCAGCCGAAGACCTCAAGGCGCTGTGTAATCGGAAGATGCTCGGGGTCACCCGAAATTGAAGTATGCTTTCCTCTGTCAGAAAGGTTGATTTCAAGAGGATTTTCATAGAAAAATGCCCTGCCGTCAAGGGAAATTCCCGAAATAAAGCCGTTATAAATTATTCTTTCAACAGTATCGGCATATACGCTGTCAAGCTCAATATCCTTCATACGGTCGGCGAACATCATAAGGGAAATTGCAGCACAGGTTTCCGTATAAGCTGTGTCGGGCGGCAAATCATAAGGAACGGTAAAGGCTTCTCCGTGATGGCTGGAGCCGATTCCGCCTGAAATATACATCTTACTTTGCGTAATGTCCTTAAATATTGCCTTGCAGGCACAAAGTAGCTCCCCGTCTCCCGTTTCCTTATAAAGGTCTGCCATTGCAGAATAGAGATAACAGGCTCTTACGCAATGTCCCATAGCCTCTCTTTGCTGTCTTACGGGCATATGGCTCTGATTATAGGAATTATTGCACCAGCCGATATCGTGCTCCTCAGGGTGACAGCCTCTTTCATCAATAAAGAACTTACATAAGTCGAGATATTTCTCAACGCCCGTCAGTCTGTAAAGCTTAATGAGAGCAAGTTCTATTTCCTCGTGACCGGGAGTTACAAAGGCTGCACTTTTCTCCTCGCAGAAGACCTTTATTACAAGGTCAATGTATTTATCGACAATTTTTATAAGTCTGTCACAGCCCGTATGAATCTTCCACGCAACCGCCGCCTCAATGAAGTGACCGAGGCAGTAAAGCTCGTGATGATCTCTTATCTTAAAGCGCTGTTCGGGGAAAACAACCGTGTGCGCTATATTGAAATAGCCGTCCTCACACTGATTCTTCTCCATAAGAGAAATTATCTCTTCGGCGTTTTCACGAAGCTCCTTATCATCCTTTTTCGCAAGAATATATGCCACGCTTTCTATCCATTTGGCAACATCTGAATCCCAGAAGATATGAGGCTTCGGAATATCGCTTCCATCTTTCCAGTTAAACTTAAACGCCTCAAATCTGCCCGTGTCCTTAAAGCGGTCACGGACTGAATATATGGTCACACGTTCGTTTAAATCAATACGGTTTCTCCAGAAACCCTTATTAACTTCAATGTCGGCAAACGACACAGGAAAAAAGCTTTCCACGGTTTCAACCTCTTTACTACTTGATTTTTATTATTTTGTCCCCTTTAACCTGATAGGCATTTTTTGCAAGCTCAATAAGAGGAGCATCATTTTTAGGAGAATCGGTATAGAAATTCTCAATTTCAGCATCAGGGAAGGCTTCAAGAAAGGCAGGGATTTTACGTGAGCGCATACAAAGCCGCTCTATTTTTCCCGTCTTTTCGTTAATGATGCTTCCCACACAATGCTTTATTCCGAGACGCTTACAGATTTCATCCATTGTGCACTCGGGAGAGGCAGTAACAATAACATCATCCTCTCTCTGTAATTCCTTATAAAATGGCTTGATATTCTTTTCGTGACTGTCCCAGAAAACAACAGAATCCGCTCTTATATCCTTAATACTCTTAAAATAGTCCTCAACAAAGGGAGCGTAATCCGTCAGAGCCTGCTCTACGGTAATCTTACCGAGCTTATACTTAAAAAGAGCATAGAAGACCTTTGGAATGTACTTAAGAAGATAGGGGTCTCTTTTAATGTAGAAGAAGAAAAAGTGCAGAACACTTTCTCCTCTGTAAATGGTGTTGTCAAAGTCGTAGACGTTCATCCCACAGTCACTCCCCCTGCTTCCTTGAAGGTATACTGCGAAACGTCAATAAACACGTCACTGTCGGAGAGCTTTCCGGTTTCAAAGGCTGTAAGACGCCACATAACGCTCATAATATTTTCTTCATCGTATGCCTCGCACTTTGCGGCAAAGCCAAACTCCTTGTCAATCCATACGTAAACGGACTGCGTGAGCTTTCCGCCCGAATATGCACGCTGAATATACTTGTGACAGGGTCTTCCGGCTACCTCCTCATCATACATATAAAGCACGTTACTCTGTGAGGGAAGGTCAGCATCAACCTCAGTCAGCTTCATAAACATACTTGAAAGTGAAGAAAAGGGCTTATCCTCAAGGACGGAATGAGCCTGCTCGGTCTCACCGTCAATAAGCACGTAATAATCGGTATTGTTCCCGTCAGCCTTGTAGTAAAGAACAGAATTGGTATCAACGTATTCCACCGTGAATGCGTTCTGAGATTTCTTTTCCTTTATCTTCATTGTTGCAAGGCTCTGCTCGGGATTGTAGTATTCATACTCGGCAGAAAAATTCTTCTGCCAGGATTTATCTACGCTGATTTTATCTGAAGGGGCATTTTCGGAAGCCTGAGTTGTTCCCTCAAAGCCTTGCGGAATATAATTATAGTCCGTTGTAGTTTCATTTTCAACGTCGCCGCCGCAGCAGGCAAGACAAAGGGCAATTATCACAGGCAGTAAAACTGAAGTCAAAACACGTAAAATTTTCATATTATCCTCCGACACAAATATACACTATAATTATTATACAAAAACACCCTTTTGTCAAACAAAATATTTATGAAAAAAGACTTGTTATACATAAATATTTATGATAAATTATAATTAAATATATAACGGAAAGGATGTAAACCGTGAAATATCAGATTATAAAAAACATTCACAACAATTTCTCAGTTTTTGAAAAAAACAAGCTCTTTCCCCGTGCCTATGCAGTAGCATATTCATCATTCGAAAAGCTCTCAGAAACCTGTTTTAAGAAGGAGCGTTACTCCTCGGATATGGTAACAGTGCTCTCGGGTGAGTGGAATTTTAAGTTCTATAAATCAATTAACGATGTACCCGACCGCATCGATACGTCAAAAACAAGATTTGATACCGTAACTATTCCCTCTGACTGGCAGAGAACCGGCTATCAGGAGCCCGTTTATCTTAACTGCCCCTACGAAATCAAGACTATTGCTCCCGAAATTCCTGCCGATATGCCCGTAGGTGTTTACAGAAAGACCGTCAATATTGAAAAGCTTTGTTCTAAGCATATAATCTCCTTCCTCGGTGTTTCAAACAATCTCTCCCTTTACGTAAACGGAAAATTTGTCGGCTACTCCGAGGGCAGCCACAACACGGCAGAATTTGATATTACCGCCCTTCTTACTGAGGGTGCAAACGAAATCCTTGCAGTTGTGTTCAAGTGGTGCAACGGTACCTTCTTAGAGTGTCAGGATATGTTCCGTGAAAACGGCATTTTCCGTGACGTTCTCCTTTATAATTACCCCGAAAATTACCTTTATGACTATGAGACAGTTACCGAAAAGGCTGAAAACGGATATAATCTCACCGTAAAAACAGCTCTCGGTGATAATAAGGACTGCAAGGTGCTTGCACGCATTTTCAACAAGGAAAAAAATCTTATTGCCGAAAAAGAGGCTGAGGGTGAGACCGAAATCACCTTCGAGGGTCTTGACGTTACCGAATGGAACGCCGAAATCCCCGTTTGCTACGCTCTTTATCTTACCGTAATTGCAGACGGTAAGGAGAAAATGAGCGTAAGACAGTTCATCGGCTTTAAGACTATTGAAATCAAAAACGGTGTTTTCTATGTAAACGGAAAACCCATTAAGGTCAAGGGTGTAAACCACCACGACACAGACCTTCATAAGGGATATTCAATGTCTCTCGAGGATATGGAAAGAGACATACGTCTTATGAAGGAATTAAATGTAAACGGTGTCAGAACATCACACTATCCCCCCGACCCCTATTTCATAACTCTCTGCGACATAAACGGTCTTTACGTTATTGACGAAGCTGATATAGAAACCCACGGCTGCGGTGAAATGTTCGACGATATGGACCGTATAAGCCACGACATCAGATGGGCAAAGCACTACGTTGACCGTGTAAAGAGAATGTACTTCCGTGACAGAAACCATCCCTCAATCATTATGTGGTCCCTCGGTAACGAAGCAGGCGGCTATAAGTGTCAGGACAGATGCTATAAGTTCTTAAAATCCACAGGCACTCCCGTCCCCGTGCATTATGAGGGTGTTGTAAGAAACAAGCGCTTCCATTATGACGTAATTTCCGAAATGTACACCTCAACGGAAGAAATTGAGGCTATGATCAAGGGTAAGAGAATCCGTGAGTATGAGGATAAAAAGTATCTCTGCCGTGAGTATTCAAAATATCCCTTCTACCTCTGCGAATATGCTCACGCAATGGGTGTGGGCCCCGGAAATCTCGAGGAATACTGGGACCTCTTCTACAAGTGGGACAATTCCATGGGCGGCTGCATCTGGGAATGGGCAGACCACGCTGTTTACCACGGTCCCGACGACAAGAAATATAAGTATATGTATACCTACGGCGGCGACCACGGTGAAATGCAGCACGACGGTCACTTCTGCGTTGACGGTCTTATGTATGCCGACAGAAGACTTCACACGGGCGCTAAGTGTATGAAGGTTGTTTACAGACCTCTTCGTGCAGAATACAAGGGAGACGGAGTATTCACTTTTACCAACAC
>JAZNAI010000091.1:0-8847 GCA_045586465.1 Acutalibacteraceae bacterium
CATAGATGCAGGAGCCATGGCTGTTACCGTTGAAATCAAATACGGCGGTGTAAAATATATTCGTGTAACCGATAACGGCTGCGGTATTCACCGTGAGGACGTAAGAACCGCTTTTATCAGCCACGCAACAAGTAAGATTAAGACGGGTGAAGACCTTGATGCAATCTTTACTCTCGGCTTCCGAGGTGAGGCGCTTCCTTCAATTGCCGCTGTATCACGTCTTTCAATGATGACGAAGACAGAAGAGGACGAAACGGGCACGGCTATTGAAATCCACGGGGGAGAGGAAATCTCCTTTGACGATACGGGCTGTCCCGTGGGAACTACCGTTATTATAAGAGATTTGTTCTTCAATACTCCTGCACGAATGAAATTCCTTAAAAAGGATATGACTGAGGGGTCCTATGTTTCGGATGTTGTGGCAAAAACCGCAATTTCACATCCCGAGGTAAAATTTACCCTTATTAAAGACGGAAAAGCCACACTTTCTACTCCCGGCAACGGCAAGCTTCTTGATGCCGTGTTCTCCGTCTTCGGTAAAGAAATTTCCGACAGTCTTATTCCCGTTGACTATGAATATAACTCATTTAAGATAAAGGGCTTCATTTCACGTCCCCTTAATAACAGACCCAACAGAAATATGCAGTATTTCTACGTAAACGGCAGATACGTCCGCATTCCCGTTGCCTCTGCCGCCCTTGATGAAGCCTATAAAAACTCAATTATGGTGGGAAAATTCCCCGTCTGCTTCCTGTTTATTGATTTGCCTGCAGGAAAAATTGACGTAAACGTCCATCCTGCCAAGACTGAAATACGCTTTTCAGAGGACTCTAAGGTTTTTGAAGCGGTATTTTATTCGGCAAGGTCTGCTCTCAATAAGGGCGATACGGTAAGACCCGAGGTAAGCCTCAGAGACCGCCGTGATATCACCGCAAAAAGCGTTCCTTCTGCTGAGCAGCTGAGCTTTACAAGGCCTTCTTCTCAGGTTAAAGCAGAGCCTGTTCCCGAAAAAACGCCTATAGAGCCTGTTATCAGAAAAATTACTCCCGAAATCACTTCTGTAAAAACCGTCGTTCAGGAGAAAAAAACTGAAATCACGCCTGAAATCAAGCCTGATATACCCCGACAGATTATTAAAGAGGAAGCCGTTATTTCCGAAAAAGAAGTAAAAACAGCTGAAACTGAAAAGCCGTTTTCTGTTCCCCCGTCTTCTTCTCTCGGAGTGCTCAGAGACACCTCATCCGTGTTCAGCCATCTGATTTCCAATGAAGAGGCAGAGGAAAAAAATAAGGACTTTACCTCCTTTGGGACTTCCGTTTCAAAGCCTTACACAGCTGAAATTAAGGTTCAAGAGGAAAAAAAGATGCCGGAAAAGCCTCCGTACAGAATAGTCGGTGAGGTTTTCAGAACGTATATCCTCGTTGAGCAGGGAGATAAGATGCTTATAATAGATAAGCACGCCGCCCACGAAAGAATGATTTTTAACCGTCTTTCCAAAACGGACTTTTCGAAGGATTCCCAGCTTCTTCTGCTTCCCGTTACCGTTACACTGTCTGCAAGGGAATATGCGGCAGTTACCGAAAATATTGACGTTTTCCGTAAGGGCGGCTTTATGGTTGAGGATTTCGGTGACGGCGCTGTTGTTGTCAGAGGCTTTCCCCTTGTTCTCACAAAGGAGGATATTCCGCTTATTATTACGGAAATGGCAGGGGAGCTGTTAAAGGGCAAAACGAAGCCACAGCCCGAAAAGCTTCAATGGCTTTATCATTCGGCATCCTGCCGTGCGGCAATAAAAGCCGGTGATGCATTAAAAAAAGAAGAAACAGAGGCTTTTGTTGAAAAGCTTTTAGCTGATGAAAGCATACGCTACTGCCCCCACGGCAGACCCGTAATGTACGAGCTTTCAAAGCACGAAATAGAAAAACAGTTCGGAAGAGTATAAATGTCAGAAATTACACAAAAAATCCCCGTAATTGCGGTAGTAGGACCAACGGCTTCGGGCAAAACCGCCTTCGCTGTGGCGCTTGCAAAAAGAATCGGCGCTGAAATTGTGTCTTCGGACTCAATGCAGATATATAAGGGAATGGATATTGCCTCCGCAAAGCCAACAATTGAGGAAATGCAGGGCGTTCCCCATCACCTTATCGATTTTCTTGAGCCCTCGCAGTCCTACTCGGTGGCAAGATACATAAAGGATGCAACAGAAATAATTAAGGATATACATTCACGAGGTAAGAGAGTTATTATCTGCGGCGGTACGGGTCTTTACGTTGATTCTCTGTTGGGAAACATCGTTTTTGACGAGCAGCCCGATAATACCGATATAAGAAATATGCTTCGTCTTCGCCGTGAAAAAGAGGGAATAGAGGCAATTTTTAAGGAGCTTCGTGAAATTGACCCCGAAACTGCGGATTCACTTCACATTAACAATGAGGGCAGAGTGCTTCGTGCACTTGAAACCTATTATCTTACGGGTGAAAAGCCTTCCGTGCTCAGAGAGCGGTCAAGAAGTGTACCCACTCCCTATAACCCCCTTTACTTTATGCTTAATTTCAAGGACCGTGAAATTCTTTATGACAGAATCAACCGTCGTGTTGATATAATGCTTGAAAACGGTCTTGTACGTGAAGCGCAGGAATATTTTTCTCTTTCTCCTGACTTTACTTCGGCTCAGGCTATAGGACATAAGGAAATAGCAGGCTACTTAAAAGGAGAAATCACCCTTTCTGAAGCCGCTGAAAATCTTAAAAAAGCAACAAGACATTATGCTAAAAGACAGCTTACCTGGTTCAGGCGTAATGAAAATATAAATACAATTTACTGTGACAGCTTTGACAGCACAGAAGCAATGCTCGATTTTGCCCAAGACATAATTGAAAAATCTGATTTATTTAAGGCAGGTGAAGCTCTCAATGAATAAAATGCATATAAACACGAATATTGACATTGAAATAAAATCTCCTCTTGCAAAGAGAATTCTTGCGGTTGTTTTCATTCTTGTGCTGATGTTTATTATCATATATCCCATTTTTGCTCTTGAGGGTGCCGGGGTTATGATAAAAACCCAGACTGCCGTTTCAAGAACCGTTTATGAAACAATTGACACAACGGGTGTTGCTGTAAGAAAAGAGGTTCTTATTGATAATTCCTATTCGGGAACTGTTGTGCCTGCCGTTGATAACGGCTCAAAGGTTGCTATAGGCAATACCGTTGCAAATATTTACTCTTCTGAGGCTGCCGCAGTTGCCGCATCAAGGCTTAAGGAAATCAGAAACGAAATAGAATACTATAAAGCAATTGAGATAAATGCAGGCTCGAGTCCCGGAGCGGACATAGAGGTGTATAAAAATTCGGTTGCCGCTTCACTTTTTTCTCTCAGCGAGGCAATTGAGTCCGACTCTCTGTCTTCAGTTTATGAGCTCTCAAGAGGCTTTCGTGAGGCTGTGATGAAAAAGCAGTCGGCAACGGGTGAGAGAATTGACGTTTCTCCGAAAATTGCAGCATTGCAGTCTGAGTATGACTCACTTAAGGTGGCTGCAGGCACAGGCTCCGCAGTTACTGTAACAGAGGCGGGATACTATGTGGATTCTGCTGACGGATATGAAAGCACTGCAGATTACGAAAGCATCTGCGAATATAAGGCGGCGGACACCAAGGCTCTTATTGAAGCCGAGCCCTCGGGTGTTTCCGGAAGAAACGTCGGCAAGCTTATAACTGACTTTAATTGGTATTTTGTTTTTAACACAACCGTTGAAAAGCTCGGAAATAAGGTAAGAGGCTCATACGTTACGGTTATGTTCGGAAATTCAAGTGCGGACGACCTTCGTATGGAAATCGAGTCCGTAAACGTTACAGAGGGAAGCAATATTCTGACCGTTGTCCTTCGAAGTAACATAATGAATGAGGAAATTGCAGCGCTTCGTCACGAGGCGGTTAAAATAAGAGTTGATTCCGTATCGGGCATTGCCGTTGACAGAATGGCTCTGAGAACCGTTGACGGTGAAAAGGGTGTTTACGTCAAGGAGGGAAATATTGTTAACTTCAAGAAGGTAAACATAATTTATTCCGATTCGAACATTGTTCTTTCGGCACCCGAGCCTCTTGATGACTCTTATCTTGCAGTTTACGATGAAATGATATTGGAGGGAACGGATTTATATGACGGAAAGCTTCTTACATAATCAGGACCTTTCATATCTTAATGAAAACTATAAGCGTATAACAGATGAAATCGCCGAAGCGGCAATCAAAAGCGGAAGAAATCCCGATGACGTTTCGCTTATGGCGGTTACAAAAACAATAGCACCGACTGAGATTAATTATATGCTGGAGCTCGGCGTTAAGCTTATAGGTGAAAATAAGGTTCAGGAGCTTTTAGGAAAGCTCGAATTTCTTGAAACTCAGGGAACCGATATTCACATAATCGGTCACCTGCAGTCAAATAAGGTACGGAAAATCATAGATACCGTATCAATGATACAGTCTGTTGACAGTCTTTCTCTTATTGATGAAATTTCAAGGCAGTGTATTCTTCATAATAAGTCTATGGAGATTCTGCTTGAAGTAAATATCGGGGAAGAGGAAGCAAAAACGGGTCTTCCCGTAAGCCTTCTCGACGAATGTGCCCATAAGGCAGCTGAGACCGAGGGCATTATTCTTAAAGGGCTTATGTGTGTTCCGCCCGTTTGTGATGAAAACGAGGCACGCCGTTATTTTGAGAAAACAAGACGGCTTTATGAGGACACAGCCTCTTCTCTTCGGGGAAAAACAGAGCTTTCCGTTCTTTCAATGGGAATGTCCTCTGACTTTGTGCCGGCAATCCTTGAGGGTGCAACCCTCGTGCGTGTAGGCTCTGCCCTGTTCGGTCAGCGCCGTTACTGATGTGCATAATTATAATGTATATATATGAAAGGAATAAAATATAATGGGACTTACTGATAAGATTAAAAAAGCACTTAATATTGATGAAGGTTATTTTGATGATGATGATGCAGAGCTTGAATACGAGCCCTCTCAGAGAGAATCATCCCGTAATGCCGTTCAGGAAAGAAGACAGACTCCCGCTCCTCACGGAACTAAGGTAGTTGACATTCACACAACTGCAAAGCTTCAGGTTGTTCTTAAAACTCCCGACAATTTCGATGATGCAACAGCAATTGCCGATGAGCTTCTTGATAAAAGAACGGTTGTGCTCAATCTTGAGAATACTCCCAAGGAGCACGCAAGCAAGCTTCTTTGCTTCTTAAGCGGTGTTGCTTACGCTAACGGCGGCAAGCTCAAGAAGATTGCAAACAATACCTACATCATCACTCCTTATAATGTTGACGTTATGGGCGATCTTCTTGATGAGCTCGAAAGCAACGGAATGTTTTTTGTTTAATTAATAAAGCTATTTGATACAGAGGAAAGGATGCGAATATTATGCTCACTCCCGCACAGCTTAAGCAGATAGAACTTAAAAGACTTGAAGGCGATACCTATTCATCGGATGATGTTGATAAGGTGCTGTCTTCCGTAATATCAAACTATGAGGGGGTTTTCGAGGAAAACGGGAACCTTATAAGAAAGCTCAGCGTTCTTGCCGCTAAGCTTGATGAAAACAGAAAGGACGAAAACGTTCTCCGTGACGTTGTTCTCAATGCTCAGAAGAGTGCCGACCTTGTAATCGCAAACGCACAGTCTCAGGCTGATGCAATTATTGTTGATGCAAATGCCAAGGTTTCCGAAATCGTGCAGAAGGGCGAAGGAATCATTGACAGTGCTAACGTAAAGGCTGAAAAGATTACTGCCGCCGCCGAGGCTGAATATACAAGCATTATTCAGTCTGCAAAGGTTATGGCAGACGGCTATCTTGCCGCTGCAAGAGAATCCGCCGCTTCCGTTGAGGCAGAGGTCGAGGCATCCGTAAACGAGCTTCTCTCCGACTGTGACGACAAGGCTGCAAAGCTCCTTGAAGAGGCAAAAGCAGAAGCTGAGGTTCAGATTAATGATGCAAAGCAGGTAGCAGATGCTCTCAAGAGCGGTGCCAATGCCGAAGGCGAGCAGATTATAGCTGATGCAAAGCTTAAGGCCCAAGAGCTGACCCGTGCTGCCGAGGAGTATTCCGAAACACTTATTAACGGGGCAAAGGAGCAGGCTGATGTTCTTCTTAAGAAGGCAGAGGCTGATTCTCAGGATGCAGTTGTCCGTGCAAAGGAAAACCTTGAAACAGCCAAAATTACATCAACTCAGCTTATTGACGAAGCAGAAAAACGTGCAGTTCAGATGGTTGAAGAGGCTAAAAAGCAGGCTGATGAGCTCAATAAGGTAAGCACCCACAACTCATTTATGTACATTGAAGAGGCAAAGACCCGTGCAGAGGCTGAGGTTGCCGCTATCAAAGAGGGTGCCGTTAAGGAAGCTGAAAATGCAAAGCTTAATGCCGAAGCTATTCTTGATGAGGCAAAGGCTATGGGTGAAGAAATTCACTTCACCGCAAGAAAAGAGGCTGAGGAGCTTCTTGAAGCCGCAAAGCTCAAGGCTCAGCAGATTGTAGCAGAGGCAGAAAATACCGTAAAAACTGCACTCAGCGATGCTGATGCTACCGTTGAATCAATTCTTGCCGCCGCAAAGGCTCAAAGCACGTCTATCCTTGAAAGTGCCGACATTACCGCTCGCACTAAGGTTTATGATGCCGATAAGAATGCTGATGCTATGATGAAGGAGGCAGGCGAAAAGTCCGCCGAAATGCTCTCAGGTGCAAAGCACGAGTGCGAAAGAATGACCTCTCTTGCTACAAATCTCAAGGTAAAGCTTGTTGATCTTATTACAACGGTTGAGCAGAATTATCATATTGTTCAGAGTCAGTCCGTACAGCTCAGAGAAAGCCTTGAAAAGCAGGTTAAGGCAAGTGAGGAAATGCTCGCTGCTCAGAAATCTGCCCTTGCAGTTTTACCCGCATTCGAAGAGAATGACGACGTATTCCAGTTTAACGTTGACGCTTATCTTGAGCCCATAGCAAAGGATGTTGACGTTATAAAGATGCTTTCAATCTACGGTCTTTATAAGGAGAGAGAAGTAGAATCAGATTCTTCTGTTCTTGAAAAATCAAGGATTCATGCTGACACAGCTCACGTTTCAAAGGCAGCAGAAAAGATTGAAACTATTTTTACCGGTAAAGAAAACTCCTCAGATTTTGACGTTCAGGGCTTTATTGATGATAACGACAATGCTTCCGATTTCTCCGATAAACAGCTTTCCGTAAATGAAGAGGAAGCACCCGTAAGCGTTGAGCCCGAGGAGCCTGTATTTACATCGGGTGTTGATTATTCAACTGACGATTTCTCAGCTATTGCTGAAAATCTCAGAACAGCAATCAACGATGTTGTAACCGATAAGAATGCAGATATTGAAAAGGATGCATTTATTGCAGCAGACGTTGAAGGACAGCTTCCCGTTATCCCCGAAAAGGATATTGATGACGATTTCTCCGATTTCGCAGACGATTTTTCCGATTTCTCTGAATTCTCTGAGGATGAAAAGGCAGAAGAAACCGCTGATAAGGAAGCTCCTTCAGAGGAAAAATCTGCCATAAACAGCTTTGAAATTGACTTTTCTGCCTTTGAGGATTTTGAAATTGATGAAAAGAAGGAAGATAAACCCTCTCTCTTTAAGAAAAAAGGTAAAAAGGGCAAGAAATAATTTCCGTCTGTGAGGCATAACGTGATTAAATATAATAAGAAAAAACTAATTACCGTAGCTGTTCAGCTTGTCTCCATTGCCGTTTTTGTTGCGGCTGACCTTCTTATTAAGGAAATAGTTCTTGATAATATTGCACTTTATGAGAAAATCGATTTTATTAAGGGACTTTACGGCTGGACCTACATACAGAATACGGGCGTTGCCTGGGGAATGTTTGACGGCAATCCCGAGCTTCTCTCCGTTGTTACGGGAGTAATAATAGTTATCGGAATCGGTTATGTTGTTTCTCCCTTCAAAAGACCGCTTGCATATGATATTTTTATTCCGATGATTATATCGGGCGGACTTGCGAATATGATTGACAGAGTAATTAGAGGCTTTGTTGTCGATTATATCGATACGCTCTTTATTGAATTCCCCGTATATAATTTTGCCGATTGCCTTGTTTGTGTAGGGGCATTTGCACTTGTATTTTATATGATTTATGAAATTATAAGAGACACAAAGGCTGAAAAGCTTAAAAAGCAGGGCGGTGCAGCTTCTGATGAATGAGGTTGTATTTGAAATTTCCCCTGAAAATCAGGGAGAGAGACTTGATAAGCTCATTTCTCTTGAGGAAAGCTCCCTGTCAAGAAGTGCAGTACAAAGGCTTATTGACGAGGGTAAGGTTACCGTAAACGGAAAAACCGTAACTAAAAGCCTTAAATTAAAAAGCGCAGACGTTGTTTTTCTTGAAATTCCCGACCCCGTGGAGCTTGAGGCTGTGCCTCAGGATATTCCCGTTGAAATTTTTTATGAGGACGATGATTTGCTCGTTGTAAATAAGCCGAGAGGTATGGTTGTTCACCCGGCTCCCGGAAATCCCGACGGAACTCTTGTAAATGCGCTTCTGTTTCATTGCAAGGGCAGGCTTTCTTCAATAAACGGCGTTATACGACCGGGTATCGTTCACAGAATTGATAAGGATACCTCGGGACTTCTCATTGTCGCAAAAAATGACAATTCCCACGCTCATTTAGCCGGGCAGATTAAGGAGCACAGCTTTAAGCGTCAGTATTTTGCCGTTGTTACCGGTAAAATGCCCGAGGATAAGGGCACAATAAATATGCCGCTCGGAAGAAGCCGTAGCGACAGAAAAAAGCAGGCTGTAAACGGTCTTAATCCCCG
>JAZNAI010000092.1:0-1729 GCA_045586465.1 Acutalibacteraceae bacterium
ATCATTGAGATATTCATTGAGGTATGTAAGCTCTGCATACATACGGCTTTCAACGTCTGAAATATCCTTAAAATCCCTGTTTACTCTTGTTTCATATTCGAGTCTTGCATTTTCATAATGGATGATAGCCTTCAGGTCACGGCTTCTTATCCAATTTGCCATTTTTCGGTGGCTTTCACCGCAGCCCGATTCGTTGCCGAGACTCCACATAACAACACAGCCGTAGTTCTTATCTCTTTCAAAAAGACGCTCGGCTCTGTCAAGGCAAGCCTTTTCCCATTCGGGGTTATCTGCAAGATGTGCCCAGTAATCCCAGTACCAGTCGCGGTAGTTATAGCCCATACCGTGGCTTTCAAAGTCAGCCTCGTCAACAAGCATAAAGCCCATTTCCTCGCAGAGGTCAACAAAACGGGGGTCGTTGGGATAGTGGGAGGTTCTTATCATATTTACGTTTGCGCCTTTAAGAATATGAAGGTCGTTTCTCATATCCTCCATTGTGACTGAGTAGCCCGTTTCGGGGTTGGAGTCGTGGCGGTTTATGCCGTAAAATTTCACCTTTTTGCCGTTTACAAGGAAGCACTTGTCCTTAATTTCAGCCTTACAAAGAGCAAGAGGAAGCTTAATGATTTCTTCGCCGTATTCAATAATAAAGGCATATCTTAAAGGAATTTCGCTGCTCCATAAAACGGGAGACTGAATGTTGAAGGAGAAATCACCCTCTTCAGTACCCTCACTTACCTTTTCTCCGTCGGGAGAAAGAAGAGACCACTTAAATTCTGTCTCTGCAGAAAATTCGGTCTTTACTGTTACGGTAACATCGGAGAAATCCTCTGAAAAATCCTTGAAAATATGAATATCCTTAAGATGCTTTTCGTCTCTTTCGAGAATATACACATCACGGAAAATACCTGAAAGACGGAAGAAGTCCTGATCCTCCATATATGATCCGTCGGTGTGCTTGATAACAAGAGCTTCAATGACATTTTCGCCGTCAAGAAGCTTATTTGTAATATTGAATTTGCTTTCAGCGTGGCTTACCTGGGAATAACCCGTAAATTCACCGTTCACCCAAAGATAAAAGCCGGCTGAAACACCCTCAAGGGAGAGATAATAAGCCTTGTTTTCCTTCTTATTATAAGCAAAGCTTCTTCTGTAAAGAGCGGCAGGGATTACATCAGGAAGATGAGGGGGATCAACGGGATAAGGATAATCCTGATTGATGTAATTGGGAACATCGTAGCCCTTATCGAGGACTAACTGCCAGTTGAAGGGCACCTTCATTTTGTCGGGGCAGCTTTCACTTGCAGGGTAAGTGTCCGCCGTAAAGTCAACCTCTCTGACGTTGGGATAAAACTTAAAATCCCATTCGCCGTTCAGAAGGGTAAAGCGTTCCGAATTTTCTCTTTCTTCAAAGGGGCTCTGACCCTTGGAGAAGGGAATAAAATAAGCAGCAGGCTTTTCACAGCCTATATGAAGATATTCGGGGGAGAGATAATATTTTTCAATCATTTTTTTGCTTCCTTTATGAGTTTTTCAAGATTGACTGCGAGAACAAAAATTGAATAGATTCCCGTAAATGCAAAGGCTGCACCTATAGCAAGAGAGGCACCGTTGCCCTTGAAAATTACGTTATTTATAATGAGAATGAATGCTTCATAGAAGGCAAACCATAAAGCGGAAGTAATAACGGCAGAAAGGATTCTCTTTTTAAGTCCTCTGCCGGTTACGG
>JAZNAI010000093.1:0-13339 GCA_045586465.1 Acutalibacteraceae bacterium
ATGTGCTGAAGTCTTTTTTTCTTGTTCTGTAAAAAAGAAACTTGTAAAGGAGTTACCCCAATGAAGCACTATCTGGAAAACGTTGAGGCAGTATTTACTGATGTACAGTCATCTCCTCAGGGTTTAACCGCAGCTGAAGCAGAAAGCCGTTTGCAGAAAAACGGCAAAAACAAGCTCGCAGAAGCTAAGAAGGATTCTGTAATCAAAAAGTTCTTCGATCAGATGAAGGACCCTATGATTATCATCCTTATCATTGCTGCAGCAATTTCCGCAGTTACAGAGTACATTGAAGCAACAGGTGCAGGTCACAGCTTCTTCCCCACAGATACTTGTATTATCCTTGCTGTTGTTCTTATTAACGCTCTTCTCGGTGTTATTCAGGAAAACAAGGCTGAAAAGGCAGTTGAAGCTCTTCAGAAAATGTCTGCCGCTACAACAAAGACCCTGCGTGACGGCAAGGTTGAAACAATCAAGAGCGAAGACCTTGTAGTAGGTGACGTTATTCTTCTTGATGCCGGTGATGCTATCCCTGCTGACTGCCGTATCTTCGAATGCGCAAGTATGAAGATTGAAGAGGCAGCCCTTACAGGTGAATCCGTTCCCGTTACCAAGCTCGTTAATGCTCTTATGGGTAAGAATAATTCTGACGAGGTACCCCTCGGTGACCGTAAAAATATGGCATATATGGGCTCAACTCTCGTTTACGGACGTGGTAAGGCTGTAGTTACCGCTACCGGAATGAACACCGAAATGGGTAAAATTGCCAATGCTATAGCACTCGCAGAGCAGGGCAAAACTCCTCTTGAAATCAAGCTCGAACAGCTTTCAAAGATTCTTACAAAGCTCGTTCTTGCAGTTTGCGTTATTATTTTCGGTTATAATATCGCAATGTACTTCATTTCAGGCAGCACACAGGAATTCTATCAGGTTGCTCTTAATTCCTTCATCACGGCTATCGCACTTGCAGTTGCCGCTATTCCCGAAGGTCTCGTTGCGGTTATGACCATCGTTCTTTCTATCGGCGTTACAAATATGTCTAAAAAGAACGCAATTATACGTAAAATGAATGCAGTTGAGACTCTCGGCTGTACGCAGATTATCTGTTCCGATAAGACCGGTACTCTTACTCAGAACGTAATGACCGTCGTTGACCACTACGCAGAGGACGAAAAGGTTCTTGCAACTGCAATGGCACTCTGCACAAATGCAGAGGTTGACGAAAACGGTAAGGGCACAGGTGAGCCTGACGAGGTTGCTCTTATTAACTACGCAAAATCAATCGGACTTACCAAGGCAGAGCTTGTTTCCGCTCAGCCCAGAGTCGGTGAAGTCCCCTTTGACTCAGGCAGAAAGATGATGAGTACCGTACATTCCGTTAACGGTATGTATGTTCAGTATACAAAGGGTGCTCCCGATGAAATCCTCAAAAAGTGCAACCGTGCACTCGTAGGCGGTAAGGTTGTTGAAATCAATGACGAAATCCGTGCAAAGGCTGCAGAAGAAAATACAAGAATGGGCAACAAGGCTCTTCGTGTATTTGCAGTTGCCTTTAAGGAATACAGCTCTGAACCCACAGCATATGAATCCGAAGCACTTGAATATGATATGATTTTTATCGGTCTTACCGGTATGATCGACCCTGTACGTCCCGAGGTTAAGGATGCTATCGTTGAGTGCAGAAGCGCAGGTATCACTCCTATTATGATTACCGGCGACCACATCAACACAGCAAAGGCAATCGCAAGAGAGCTCGGCATTCTCACAGACGACAGCCAGGCTATGATGGGTGCAGATATCGACAAGTATTCAGACGAAGAATTCGAAAAGATAGTTGAAAATATCTTTGTTTACGCCCGTGTTCAGCCTGAGCACAAGACAAGAATCGTTAATGCATGGAGAAGCAAGGGCTATGTTACAGCAATGACCGGTGACGGTGTTAACGACGCTCCCTCTATCAAGAGTGCCGATATCGGCGTAGGTATGGGTATTACGGGTACAGACGTTACCAAGAACGTTGCAGATATGGTTCTTACTGACGACAACTTTGCAACCATCGTTTCCGCAGTAGGCGAGGGCAGAAGAATCTACGACAATATCCGTAAGGCTATTCAGTTCCTTCTCGGCTCAAACCTTTCCGAGGTTATCTCAATCTTCTTTGCTACAATTATGAGCTTTACAATTCTTGAAGCACCCCACCTTCTTTTCATAAATCTTGTTACTGACAGTATCCCCGCACTTGCACTCGGTCTTGAAAAGCCCGAAAACAACATTATGAAAAGAAAGCCCAGAAGCAAGAATGACGGCATTTTTGCAGGTGGTCTCGGCTTTGACTGTGCATATCAGGGTGTTCTTGTAAGTATTCTCACAATCGCAGCCTTCTATATCGGTGAATTCCTTGAAACAGGTCATCTTGTTTTCAGAAACATTCCCGACAGCTCAGAAGGTATGACAATGGCATTCTTCACAATGGCTATGTGTGAAATCTTCCACTCCTTCAATATGCGCTCACAGAGAGGCTCCTCAGTTGCTTTGATATTCAAGGGACACCATAACGTAGCACTTTACGGCGCAATGATTGGTTCCTTCCTTCTTACAACAGCTGTAGTTGAAATAGATTTCCTTTCAAATCTCTTCGGCTTTGCTCACCTTGATATGAAGGCATATCTTATTTCTCTCGGTCTCTCAGTTCTCATTATTCCCGCAGTTGAAATTGTAAAGGCTATTCAGAGAGCTATGTCAAAAAATAAAGAAGCATAAATAAACAGAAAGGGGAGTCCCAAAGGACTCCCCGAATTTTTTTGATTATTCAAGAATGTTGGATGTAATATAGTCTATACCCCAATTTGCGAGCTTTTCACCCCACTGCTTATCATCGCAGGTCCAGCAGTTAATCTCAATTCCGTTATCGTGAAGAAGCTTGATTCTCTCTTCAGTAAGCTCAGAATAGAGTATATCAAGGTCAAATTTGTGCTTTTTAAGAAGAGAAGGCAGCTCATTAAAATAAACGCTCGTTAAAAACTGAACCTTCTGTTTTGGGTAAATTTCACGAAGTTTAACAAGATTATTAAATGCAAAGGAAATAAAGATAACGTTTTCAAGATAGCCAAGCTCATTGATTTCATCACAGATTTTTGCAATGTCTTCTTTCTCAAATTCATTTTTAAGCTCTAAAACAGCGATCTTTTCATATCTTTTGCAGGTAGCAATATACTCTTTAAGAGTCGGGATTTTCAAATCCTCTCTGCCTCTTATGCCGTCTCGGTCTGTCAGAAGAAGCTTTCTTAAGGTATCAAAGGTAGTCTCTTCAATCGTCATATTGTCAATTGCAACTCTGCCGGTTGTATCGTCGTGGAAGCAGACGAATTTACCGTCAAGAGTTCTGTGTACGTCGGTTTCAATACCGAAATAGCTTCTGTTACCGGCAGCTATGAAGGCTGCATTGGTGTTTTCCTTTTCAATACCGCTGAGACCTCTGTGAGCCACTACCTTCGTATTCTTTGAATCAAATTTTACTGTATTCATATTCATCCTCCTTATATTTTCATTTTAACACAACAGTTTATTTATATCAATAGAAACATATCTCCTCCGACCTGTCAAATAAGCCGGAGGAGAAATTTATTTATTCATCAAAAATCATAATAAATTAAAAGAAGAGATTTCTGAAGAATTTTATAATACGCTGGAAGAAGTCTCTGAGTCTTTCAAGTAAACCGTTGATTCCGCCTTCCTTGGCTGCACAGTCATCACACTTTCCGTCTCCGTTATCGTCAACGTGCTCGCCGTAATGTCTGAATCTGCCGTTTGAACCGAAGGAATAAATGTCACCGTCGATTTCTACACTTTCATTTACAAGCATATAAGTATCTTCGGGATTGAAGTAATAGGTATAACCGTCAATTTCCTTAAGACCTGTCACAGGATTGGGACCGTCATAATAGCTGGTTCCAAGCTCAGTTTCATTCCAACAGCCTTCAACAACATATCCGTCATCAGAGAATACGAATTCCATCTTATTAATGGTTACACGGCCGCTGTGTGTCTTATAACCCTTGGTTCTGCTGAAATAATACCATTTTCCGTCAATTTCGAACCAGCCACGCTGTAATTCTCCGTTGATGTAATATGAATATGTTCCGTCAGAATTCTTTTCAAGTGAGCCCTTTACAAGCTGACCGTTTTCGTCAAATTCATAGGTATGACCGTCAATGGTAATGTTGCCTGTCTGCATAAGACCTTCTTCGTCGAACATATAATGCTCGGTTCCGAGAGTAAACCAACCTGTACGGTACTGACCTGCAATGAAGTACAGCTTCTTGCCGGTCTCTATATCCTCGCTCCAGCCGGTATAACCTTCTGAAGAGATTGAATATCCGCACTTAGTACAGATAAGATACTTTCCGTCATAAGCATAGCTGTGAGAACCGTTTTCATCACAGTTAACAGTTCTTTTTGCAGAATATGTATCCATTACAAGATGCTCATATCCGTCATAGTTCCAGACTGTAATATCAAGCTTGGTATCAGTAGTTGAAACTGTAAGATATACAGAATCATACTCATCAGTTGCAATTGCGTGATACTGAGGATATGAAGTTATAGCATAAGATTTGTCAGCAGATGTTGCAGCGCAAATGAAATGAACTGTACCGTCTTCATCCTGAACGCCGTTCTTGAGGGGATATGTTCTGGCATATGAATGGTCATGACCGGAGAAAACAAAGTCAATACCGATTTCATCAACTGCTGCAGCTAACTTATCCATCATTTCTCTTGTAGTACCGCCGCCGGCATTAGTAAAGTATATAGGCTGATGAAGAGTAAGTATCTTCCAGTTAGCGTTGGACTGAGAAGCATCTTCAATAAGCCACTGTGCCGCTTCTTCTACAGTTGAAGCAGAGAGATAAGTAAGAGCGGCAACATAAACATTACCGTATTCAAAAGAATATGCAAGGGGAGCTTCATCTGTTGTTCCGGGAAGATTGAAATAATGAGCAGCATTTATAGCGTTTGCGTCACCCGTATATTCGTGGTTACCGAGTACGTGTATAATATCGGTTTCTCCCAGAAGACCGTTTGAGAATACATTGCCGATTCCGTTCCAATAAGCATAAGAACCTGCATTGTCAACAGCGTCACCGGTCTGAAGACCGAAATCAAATTTAATACCGGACTGTTCAAGCTGTGCTGTAATAGCATCTACATTGCTTGTATCTGCATCCTGAGTATCACCGAAAATGAAGAAGTTGGTGTTTTTACCGCTGACATCTGTAGTAAATGTACGCACATCAGACCAATTTGTTCCGTCGCCTACAACATAAACGTATTCTGTACCGTTATTAAGTCCTGTAATAACTGCCGTATTGAATCTGATTGCATAGTTAGTTTCAATATTACCTGAAGCTGCAGCAACATCAAGATAGCTGATACCTTCAAACTCCGTAAATGCGGCGTCCCCGTCAGCTTCATAAGCGGACTTTTCAGCATATTTTACAATAGCCTTATCATCACTCACAACGGGGGAAGCCATCCAGGAGATATTCTGCTGAGTAGCAGGATCCTCGGAAGCATTAAGAATAATATTCGTGGGAAGTCCTGTTTCGTCGCCGCCTGCAGCATAAGTCTGAGACTTATAGATAAATGAGCGTTCTTCACCTCTAATGGCATAAACAGAGAATGTTGCAACATCGGTTACAAATGCATCTGTATAAAGCTTACCTTCGTCATCGGTTGTGCCGAGAAGCACATCGTCAGTTGTGTAAACCTCAACACCTGTAGCGGGAGCATTCTCAGTATCCTTAATGTAGATATTTCCGCCTTCCGAGCCCTTAATCATAACATCAGTAGAAATTATAAATGCTGATGCACAATTATCGGAAATCTTTGCAGAGAAGCCGTTTACATAATTTGCAGTTTTTTCGGATGCATAAGTAAGTGCACCCTTTGCAATTCTGTGTGTTACATTAAGGTTTTCGGGAGTATTTGAAGGAACAGAAGTAATAATTTCAGCAAGAATTCCGTCATCCAGAGAAGCATCAGCGTCGGCCTTTCTTACTACCTTAAAGGAGAAGGTATCCTTTATGCTGTTATATTCGGGTTCACCCTCAAGCTCATAATTTGCAGAAGGAACAACCGACATATCACGCCAGTAAGAAGTAAAGTCAGAGAGAACCTTTATAACAATATCAGCGGATGTTATATCGGAAGCATTATTTGAAGCAACCGTGAATACATAATCCTTGCCGAGAATGGGAGCATTGGCAGGAAGGAACATAAGCTCGGTGTCATCGGAATTGCTGTCAATAGTGAAATAACGCATTTCAGTTGTAACATTTCCGAAATTATCAACTACTTCAATTTCAATATTATGTACACCGTCAGCAAGAACTGCATCATAGAAGTAGATTTCGTCGTCGCCTTCGTTGATAAAGCACTTATCAGTAACATCAACACCGTCGATATACATCTTTGTGGCGGCGTCGTTAATTCCTGTCATATACTTGTCTTCTGCATCAGCATAAGAAGCCTTAAAGGAAACAGTATTTGTTGTGTAAACGGTTTCACCGTCAACAATACCGTTGTTTACATCGCCGAGGTAAGTAACCTTGGGATTAATTGTATCGGATGTATTTGCACCGTAAATAAGAGTAATATCATCAATATAGATCGTGTCTGCAGTAACATCAGCACCCATATTTGACGGCTGATATGAAATCCAGAATACACCGCAACTCTGATAAAATCCGTAGGGTTCAAAAGCACCTCCGACATTAGAAACTCCCGTTCTGCCTTTAAGTCCCGTAAGGTCAAACTCAAGATATCTCCAACCGTTCCAATTGATACCGCCACCTTCAGTATTCATATTGTCAGATGTTGTAAGACACTGATATGATGTTGTATCACCATTACCAATCTTGCTTCCGCAGTTAAGATAAAGATGATAAGGCGCAGTTCCCTCAGGTGCATACACCCATACTCCCATAGCCGTAGGGGCACCCTCAAATTCATAAGTAGGCTCTGTAACTCTAAGATAGAAATTACCGTTAGAAGACTTGTCATATGAAGAGAAATCAAAAGATATTCTCAAGGAATTATTACCAAATCTTACAGGTTCACCGTCTTTTGCCGTAACAATTTGTGTTGAAACGGTATCATTATCAATTGCACCGTTAGGCCACATATACAGCGGATAACCCTCATCATAAAGTTGAGCTGAAATTGACGCATTGGAAGATCCGTTTTCAGCAAGCCACTTTTTACCGTAAGTAGGAAGAGAAAATGAAGGAATATAATTCTCTGCATCTATGTTCTCTTCACCGGTAACATATTCAAAATCATAAAGCATAGTCTGTTTTGATCCAATGAATACTGTAAGTTCAAGTGAGAGGTCGTCGTTACACTTGAGAAGCGCAGAAATTTTTGCATTAAATGCACCATCAGCTGCACCGGTAAATGTCAAACCGCTAAAGGAACCGACTAATCCGGCATCATAGAACAAATAGTCACGAGTATATCCGTATGCTAAAATATTTGCATCATTAGCAATCTTATTAGCAATAATTGAGTCAATATCACAATTATCATAAGAAGGTGATCTCGCAAGGTACTTTATAATAGCATAATTATTATCAGTATATACAACTTCGGGAGTTTTTACATAATAATTCGCCTTGTATGATGATGTTTTCGGATACTTACCGAAAACATCCTTTTTCTCATAAGTTGCAAGATTCTCAATACCAACCAAAACGTGACAAACATTAGCTTCAGGCTCAGTTACCGTCTGAGGCTCAATAGTCCACTCGATATCGTCGTCCTTCATAGTAACATCTCTGTCCATGTACTTCGCAACGATACCGAAGTCTGTTGTTTCCTCAGGACCGACGGCCTGCTCGGTATTTGCAACATAAAGCTCGTCAGGAATCTGAACCTCAATTGAAACAGTACCGCAAACAGCACTCTCTGAAAAATAATTGACAACAACTTCACCTGTTTTGCCGTTAGAAGTAAATTTGCCGTCAGCTGTAATTGTTCCGAAGGAATCATCTGCAAGAACGAATTTACCGTCAGACGGAAGCCCAGCCGCATAACCTGATGAGTCAACACCTCTTGCAGCAAACTGAACGGTTGAGCCGGGAGTATAAATTATGTTATTGGGAGTAAGGGTAGCGTGGTGGAAAACACCTGAGGGCTTTGCAGATGAACAAACAAGAAGAGAAGAAGAAACAGTTCTTTCAACACCGTCAGAGGGTCTGTTTCTGCAAACAAGCTCCTGTTCACCTTCGTGCTGAGAAACATAAGTAGTAGAACCGCCGCCGTCAAGACATAAAGCAGTTTCGCATCCTAAAGCAGCAAGAGTATGAGCTAATTCATAGAAATACTGTCCGGAGGAATAGGGAGCCTGTCGTCCGTCAGCAACATAAAGAATAACCTTACCTTCAGCAGTAATACCTACTGCAGTTCTGGGGGCAAGAGCTTTTCCAAGTTCATGCTCGAGTGCCTCTTCGGTTACCTCGCCGTCTTTAACAAGAAGGATTTTTCCGCCGACTGCTTCAACGATATCAGAAGTAAGCTTACCTTCGCTGATAACAGCCTTACCGTCTTTTGTGATACCGAACCAGGGAAGCTTTGATTCGGAGTGATAAACAGAACCCTGCATAACAAGTGCACCGTAGGGCTCACCGGTCTGCATATTAAAGAAGTCAGCATTTGTACCTGCTACAACATTAAGACCTCTTTTTTCTTCTGCAGCATAAGCCTGATCACGAACCTTCTGGAATCCTATTTTATTGCCGTTATAGTCCTTATATCCGGCAATAATAGAAGTAGTAGGATTAGAAAGATCAACCTCAACTGCATAAGATGCAATCTGATTGGTGCCTTCTGCATTATTGGTTGTAATGTGGGTTTCCGTAATTCCGGGTGCAAGCACATAGTCTGTTCTTGATGTGAAATAGATATCTTCACCGAGCTTTGAAGTATCAAATTCAATGGCTGCAAGAGCAGACATCGGTGCCATAACGGTTATTACCATAATAACAGCTAAAAGCACACTGAAATACGATTTGACAATAGTTTTGCCTTTCATAAAAACATCCTTTCTAAATGTTATTATAAACATATTACAACATATTAAGGATACATTATATTGTCATTCAAGTCAATGAAAATCGAAAAACATAATTCTTTTTATGCAAATAGCACATAGATAAAAATTAGTTTTTGTCAAAAAAAATAATCAGATGAGAATATATCTAACCTGATTAACAATAACAGAAATACACGCCGACGTGTGATGAAGATATGCCAAGCCTGCGGCTTGGATAAAAAAAGAAGTAACTTTTAGAAGACAAAAGTTACTTCTTTTTTGGAAAACACATCTAATTTTGATACAAAGATTCAGCGTTGTGCAAAATTGAATGGGTGTTGTGCAAAATGGGGTTAGTGTTGTGCATTTATTTCTCTTTGTCTTCCAAAAAACAAGAGATATCATAATGTACGCCACAAACCTTTCCGCATTCGTGGACATCTAAATTAATTTCACATACAAAGTTATGTTTACTTTTTAATTCTAAAAATTGCAGTTGAATGGGTTCTATATCAATATATAAATCTTTTATAGGTTCATCTTTAGTATTAAGTACAGCAATTCTAAATTCATTTTGATATTCATATTTCTTTCTTTTGTGAAAACAACACTCTAATGAATATTCTTTTGAATGTATGTCAAATTGTGGAATGTAATCATAGTCATCGTATGACACCTTTCTTGACATAAAAGAAAGTCTTTTCTTTTTTAACTCATCTTTTATTTTGGTTATAAACTCATCATCAAATATCATTATGGCACAGTTTTCTACCCCACCTTTGTCTTTGCATAGTTCTTCAATTAAATGTTTCGGTATTTTATGAATGAATTTCGTTTCGCATTTTTTATCAAAACACTTTAATCCAAGGGCATAAAAACAAAAAGCACATTGGTTTGTATTTATTGTTATATTATTTCCACTTTTATAACCATGTATTTCCTCATATTCTGAATCCGAAACACTTATGTATATTTGAACTTTTTGCGTCAGACTTGCCTCGTAAGAATCACCTATTTCTTGATGTCCGTCTTCTTCCATTTTTCTATAGTCTTTTAATAAGCCAAAATAAACTTGTCCATCTTGTTGAAAATTCTTTATATATTTCTTTTCAATTATTTTAAAGAATACAACAAAATCATTGTTTTCCTTTATGTTTTCTACTTTGAACATATCCCATTACCCTTTGGATTTTTGTTCTTTGTAACATTCCGGGCATCCACGTCCATTAGTTCTATTGGTTATCGTTGCTTGCCACTCGTGTTCTTTACTGCACTTCCACCAGACTTTCTTATGACTATTAGATGTTACATCTGCAGGTGTTAGTCCAATGTTTTTTTCATAATTCCATTCTTTCGCTAAATTTGGATTGATTGTTAGCAAATCATTTTCACATTTAATGGCATATCGACCCGAGCAATATGGACATCCGCTCCCATTATTTCTGTGTTGAATTTTTGCTTGCCACTCGTGTCCTTTGCTACACTTCCACCATACTTTTTTACCACTATTAGGCATTACGTCCATGGGGGTTAATCCATTGTTTTTTTCATAATTCCATTCTTTTGCCAAATGTGGATTTATCGTTTGTAAATCGCTTTTTCCTTTGATGGCAAATCGCCCTGAACAATACGGACACCCATTCCCACCATTTCTGCTGCCTATCGTCGCTTGCCACTCGTGTCCCTTGCTGCACTTCCACCATACTTTTTTGATGCTATTAGGCATAACATCATCTGGTGTTAATCTGTTGTTCTTTTCATAATTCCACTCTTTAGCTAATTTTGGATTAACTGTTTGTAAGTCATTATAGCCCTTTAAAACTTTTTGGCCTGCACAAAACGGGCATCCGCACTCACTATTTCTGCTCGCTATCGTTGCTTGCCATTCGTGTCCTTTGTTACACTTCCACCATACTTTTTTATTACTATTTGCTGAAAAATTTTCCGGTTTTAGGTTTACATTTTTTTCATAATTCCATTCTCTTGCTATTTCAGGATTTGAGAATAAAATAGAGTTTTCTTTTTCCGTAAATTCTCGTAGATTTTCTATATGGATGGCGTCTCTTTTTATGTCAACATCAATGTTAGTTTCAATTATTTTGCTTAAAATATCTTCAATGGTTTTAGATAAATCTTTTTGATTTTTTTGAACAGCGTAATCTATAGAGCTGTCATTCAGTAGTGGCAAATCTTCTCTTATCCTATATAGTTTGATTCCATCTTTCTGACACCTCAGATTTTTATCTAAATCATTTTTTGCTTTGTTTTTATGCCAAAAATAACCATCGTATTCAATAGCAGTTTTTTTGGATGGAATATAAATGTCTAATTCATAACCTTTCTCTCTATACGAATGTATTACATCTAATCCATATTTTTTAAGATAAAATATGATAGCGTATTCGGGGAACGAAGTATTACGCTCAGAATTGCAAATAGGACATCTATTACCATAATTTCTATTTACTATTGATGACTGCCATTCGTGTCCTTTTTGACATTTCCACCAAACCTTTTTATTGCTATTAGGCATTACATCCACAGGTGTTAATCCTTTGTTTTTTTCATAATTCCACTCTTGTGCTAAAGACGGATTGCTTGTTTGAAGATCATTATGACCTTTTATAACTTTTTGGCCAGCGCAATATGGACAACCGCGTCCATTGCTTCTAGCATTTATTATCGCTTGCCATTCGTGTCCTTTGCCACACTTCCACCAAACTTTTTTATTACTATTAGGTAATACATCTGCAGGTGTTAAGTCAGTATTCTTTTCATAATGCCATTCTCTTGCCAGAGAGGGATTAACTGTTTGTAAATCGTTTTCACCTATGGTGGCATACCGGCCCGAACAATATGGGCAACCGTTGCCATTTCTTCTATCTGCAATTCTTGCTTGCCATTCATGTGCTTTACTACATTCCCACCAAACTTTTTTGTTACTACCAAGTGTTAAAGTTTCGGGATCAAATCCTAATTCATTATTCTTTTCCCAGTTCCACTTTGCCATCAGTTCGGCATTATCAATTATATATTTCTTTTCTGCCACAATGCTCACCTCGATAAAATAAGACTATGTAAGCTTACGTTATTATATAATAAAAATATGAACTTTTCAATAATAGCAAATGAAACAATGCAATAAAACAATAATCACACGATTACCCCATAAGTTCAACGATTACTGCAAAAATCCAACGATTACATTTTCAATAAAATGAAAAAAGCCTCCAGGGAAGTAATTCTCCGGAGGCTACATTATGTCATATTCAAGTTTTTCAGCAATTTTACTATGTCGAAAATCACACGATTTATGTATCCAAGAAAAATGCACAAAAAAATAAGTCAGTCAATTTTGATACAATTGACTGACTTATTTGGCGGAGAGTAAGGGATTCGAACCCTTGATACGCTTATGACGTATACACGATTTCCAATCGTGCTCCTTCGACCAACTCGGACAACTCTCCAAAGGACGAGTGCTATTATAACCGAACGAAATGAAAAAATCAAGTGTTTTTTTAATTATTTTTAAATATATTTATTCTTTTATTTCCGTGACCTTTTCGGCAAGAGCTTTGAGCTCCTCATAGGTCTTGACAACACTGAATTCACTTCTGAGCTTTGCAGAGCCTCTGAGTCCCTTTGTGTACCATAAGGCGTGCTTTCTGATTTCACACATACCGTTATGTACGCCTCTGAGCTGACAGATAGCATCAGCGTGGCGAAGCATAATTTCCATTCTCTCCTCAGGTGACGGCTCCGGGTTATAACTGCCGGTATTCATATAATCATTAATCTGAGAAAACAGCCACGGTCTGCCGAGAGCGCCTCTTCCTATCATAACAAGGTCAACGCCCGTGCGCTCATACATATTCTTAGCGTCTTCCGGAGTAAATATATCGCCGTTTCCGATAACGGGAACAGAAACAGCCTCCTTTACGGCTTTAATTGAAGCTATATCAACGGGAGGAGCATACATCTGCTCCTTGGTTCTTCCGTGTATCGTTATAAGTGATGCTCCGTTTGCTTCGGCTATTTTTGCAAATTCAACACAGTTTATACTATTATCATCCCAGCCGGTACTGAATTTTACCGAAACGGGAACAGATACGGCATCAGCTACCGCTTTCGTAATTTTACCTGCAAATACAGGATCCTTCATAAGAAAACTTCCTGATTTATTTTTAATTATTTTCGGGGCAGGACAGCCCATATTTATATCAATTATATCAGGAGAGAAGGAAAGTG
>JAZNAI010000094.1:0-3502 GCA_045586465.1 Acutalibacteraceae bacterium
ATCCCGCAGAATGCAAGATGATTGCAGACCTCGGTGTTACAATGCTCGCAGCAGGTATCGGTAACATCCACGGCAAGTATCCCGAAAACTGGGCAGGTCTTAACTTTGAAGTTCTTGCTAAGATTCAGGAGCAGACAGGCACAATGCCCCTCGTTCTTCACGGCGGCACAGGTATCCCCGAGTCAATGATCAAGGAAGCTATCTCTCTCGGCGTTTCCAAGATCAACGTTAACACAGAATGTCAGCTTACATTCGCAGCAGCTACAAGAGAATACATAGAAGCAGGCAAGGACCTTCAGGGCAAGGGCTTTGACCCCAGAAAGCTTCTCGCTCCCGGCTTTGAAGCTATCAAGGCTACCGTTAAGGAAAAGATGGAGCTCTTCGGTTCCGTAAACAAGGCATAAAAAATGACTTTTCACGAGAAAGAAGCCGTAAGGCTTTTCAGAGAGGGCTGTAACTGCTCTCAGGCGGTATTCACGGCATTTTCCGACCTTACGGGAATTGAAAAAAATACCGCACTTCGTATGTCCTCCTCCTTCGGCGGAGGTATGGGAAGACTTCGTGAGGTCTGCGGAGCTTTAAGCGGTGCTTTTCTTGCGGCAGGCTGTCTTTTCGGTTACGACAACCTCGAGGACAAGACCCTCAAAACAGAGCATTATAAGCTCATAGCCGGTATGGCACATCAGTTTTCGGACGTTTTCGGCTCTTATATCTGCCGTGAGATTCTGGGCATCCCCGAATATAAATATTCGCCCGTGCCCGATGACAGAACCGCAGAGTATTATCTTAAGCGCCCCTGCGAAAAATGTATTGCCGCAGCCGCACGCATCCTCGACGAGGAAATCGAGAAAAGAAAATAATATGATAAGAAGCTGTTCACGGACAGCTTCTTGTTTTTTTATATCCCTTATGGTAAAATAAATCTATACTGCTCAGAGGAGAGATTTTATGCTGATACTGTCACCCGAAGAAATAAGAAATGCAGAAAATAAGGCAAACGAAAGCGGACTGAGCTTCGACGATATGATGGAAAGCGCAGGACAAGGATGTGCCGAGCACATTCTTATGAATTACCCCGACAAAAAAAATATCGTCATTCTCTGCGGTAAGGGTAAAAACGGCGGTGACGGCTTCGTTATTGCAAGATACCTTAAGGAAGCTGATAAAAACGTCAGCGTCATAAAGGCATTTAACTGTCCCTCCGACCTATTATCCGAAAAAAACAGAAATCTCATTGACGACACAGTAAACATATATGACGGCTCACACCTTACAAAAGGCATAATGAAGCTTATAAGCTCTGCCGATATTATCATTGATGCTGTCTTCGGCATCGGCTTCAAGGGAGAGCTTCCCGAAAATGTAAGGGAGCTTTTTACGGTATCCGCACACTCTGATGCCGTAAAAATCGCAATTGATATCCCCAGCGGTCTTACCGCAGAAAACGAAAGCACCGACGGTTGTTTTTTTGCCGACGAGACCCTTTCAATGCTCTGCTTCAAGAAGGAGCACGTATATAAGCCCTACAGCGGCAAATGCGGAAAAGTAACGGTAATCCCCATAGGCTTCGGTGTTTTCGGAAGCGGTATTGAAGCCCTTTCCCGTAAAGAAATAAAAGCCCTTCTCCCCGAAAGACCCTTTAATGCAAACAAGGGCACCTTCGGAAAGGCTATGATAATTGCAGGCTCCTACAATATGCCCGGCGCAGCAAAAATCGCAGTAAAGGGCGCACTTTCATCGGGAGCAGGTCTTACAACCCTGTGCTTCCCCGACTGCATTTATCCTGCCGTCACCTCTTCCCTTTCGGAAAACACGTTTCTCCCCGTAAGCTCCTCCGCTAAGGGCTGCTTTGACGGCGGCTGCACCGCAGAAATCATTGCAAAGGCGGAATCTTACGATGCAGTTGCCATAGGTCCGGGGCTCGGTGTTTTTCCCGAAACGGAAAAGCTTGTAACAGCACTCATAAAATGCTGTAAGGGTAAAATAATTATAGATGCCGACGGAATAAATATAATTTCCCGTAATATAGATATACTGAAAGAGTCAGAAGCGGAAATTCTCTTAACTCCCCATCCCGGTGAAATGTCAAGACTTACGGGCAAAAGTATTGCCGAAATCAATGCTGACCGTGAAAGCACAGCATCGGATTTTTCAAAGGAATACGGAGTGAACGTACTTCTTAAGGGTGCGAACACGGTTATAGCAGCTCCCGACGGCAGAATTGTCATAAATCCCACGGGCAGCTCTGCCCTTTCAAGAGGCGGAAGCGGTGACCTTCTTACGGGTATTGCCGTATCATTTGCCGCACAGGGACTTACCCTCTTTGACAGTGCAGTGCTCGCTTCCTATATCCACGGTCTTGCGGGAGAACTTGCAGAGAAAAAATACACCGCATATTCTGCAACAATAGAGAGAATTTACGGCTGTATTCCTGAGGCTCTTTCCGAAATCATATCGGGAAAGTGATATTTTTTGAAAAAGCTTTTTGCGTTATTGTCATTAATTCTTATTATATCCGCAATCTTTTCATCCTGCGGTGAAAAGATTTTCACAAGGGAATTTTCTCCCGAAAAAAGCTTTACTCTTCATATGAAGGCAGAAAAGGACGGCAAAAGCTTTGAAGCCGACGTAATCTGTCTTAACAGTGAACAGATAACCTTAGCCTTCACACACCCGAAGGAGCTTTCAGGCTTTTCCGTCAGCACCGAAAATGACGGCTATAAGGTAAACGTCTTCGGACTTACGGATGAGGTATCAGACAGCGAGCTCAACAATGCTTCCCTTCTGAACATTCTCATAAAAGCCGTAAGAACCTCGGTTTTCACCAACCACGGGCTTTTTACAAAAACGGATGGCGGATATACGGCAAATCTGACAGTTGACGAAATTCCCGTCTTCGTCAGCTTCGGAGAGGACGGCTTTTTACAGAAAATAGCCTGCGAAACCCTTAATTTTTCTGCACAGTTTGAAATTTCCCGTTGACAAACGGATAAAAAAACAATATACTCTCTTTTGTAAATATTTAATTGCTACGGTACAGTTAAGAAAAACACGGATTTCCGCAGAGAGAAAACGGTTGGTGCAAGTTTTCGTAATCGGTTTTTCACGCCGCTGTACGGCAACAGAGTGATGAATTCTGCGTAATTTCTGCGTTAAAGGATATTGAGAGGTGCTTGGCACAAATCGGGTGGTACCGCGGTTAATCCGTCCCGATATATGTGGCAGGTGCTTTTTTTATTTTTTCGGGCAAAATCAAATTATATATAAAGGAACGTGAACAAAATGGAATGGACAGGACTTAATGAGATACGAGAAAAGTATCTTAAATTCTTCGAAACAAAGGAACACATGAGACTTCCCAGCTTCTCCCTTATTCCCCAGGGTGACAAGAGCCTGCTTCTTATCAATGCAGGTATGGCACCTATGAAAAAATACTTCACGGGCGAGGTTACACCTCCCTCAAAAAGAGTTACAACCTGCCAGAAGTGTATAAGAACTCCCG
>JAZNAI010000095.1:0-6839 GCA_045586465.1 Acutalibacteraceae bacterium
AAAGCCATATAATTATATCAAAACTTTTTCTCTATGTCAATTACTTTTGTGTGCAAGGGGAAACAGTTTTTTATCTGAGTAAAAAAATTTTTTATTGCGTATGTGATATGGGTATGATATAATATGAATATATTATGTCAAAATTGTGAATTTTTCGAGGTGGATGTATGTACCGTCATCTTATGGCAATGAGTACATCGGAGAGCTACGGCGCACCGATTGAAGAGCAGATAAGGCTTCTGAAGAAAACGGGGTTTGAGGGCTTTTTTACCCCTTGGAAGCGTGATTATCCCATAGCTGACTGGGCGGCTCTTGCAAAGGAGCTCGGTATGATTTATCAGTCAATCCACGCTCCCTTCGGCGGTGTTGCCGATTTATGGGGAAGTAATAAGGAAGAGGCTGATAAAGCTGAAAAAGAGCTTATTGACTGTATTCATTCCTGCAGCGAAAACGGCATCGGACTTATGATTTCACATTGTTATATCGGCTTTGACGGGATTGTCGATATAACGGAAGAAGGATTTGCCCGTTACGGAAGAATAATAGATGAAGCCGAAAGGTGCGGAGTCAATATTGCATTCGAGAACACGGAAGGGGAGGAGTACCTTTTTGCCCTTCTGGAAAGATACGGCAACAGAAAAAATGTAGGCTTCTGCCTCGATACGGGTCACGAAATGTGTTATAACTTCGGAAAAAATCTTCTTGAATTTTTTGGTGACAAGCTCATAGCAACTCACATAAACGATAACCTCGGTATAAAGGACTATAACGGCAGAATATTCTGGCACGACGATTTACATCTTCTGCCCTTTGACGGTATAAGGGACTGGAAGGAGCTTGCCGACAGATTCAGAAAGTGCGGATATAAGGGTATTCTTACATTTGAACTCAATAAAAAATCAAAGCCTGACAGACACGAAAACGATAAGTATGACAGAATGAGTCTCGAAGAGTATTTTTCTGAGTGTTATGCCCGTGCCTGCCGATTTGCTTCAATGCTTTAAGATTCAACATAATCGGCAGAGAATGTTGTTACCTGATATGGCTTTAATGATATGATTGAATTGTAATCAGTTAGAAGGAAGACCGTAATATGATTTATGAGGACCTGACAAGAATCAGAAATCTGAAGCATATGGTTGATTATGCTTCGGAGAATTTCCCCGAACGGGATTTTATTCAGTATAAAATCCCCGGTGGAATTGAGTCAAAAACCTACGAAAACTTAAAATGCGACTGCGATGCCTTCAGCCTTATGCTTGAAAAAAAAGGGCTTCGCGGTGCTCATGTTGCGGTTATCGGTCCTACAAGCTATAATTGGATTGTTACTTATTTCGGCACGGTGGCTGCAGAAAGCATAATTGTTCCTCTTGCAACGGCTGAAACCGTTGAAATGAATGTGAAGCTCATTGATTTTGCGGATGTCGATGTGCTTGTTTTTGACGAAAAAAACAAGGCTCTTTATAATTCCGTAAAGGAAAACCTTCCCCGTGTAAAGCTGTTTGTTTCGGTTGATAATACTGCCGATAATGATGATATTATAAATTTCAGCGATATTCTTAATAATTTCCGCGGTGTGTATGATAAAGAGCCTGACTCTGACAGCGTCTGTTCAATAATGTTTACCTCGGGTACAACGGGTTTCCCCAAGGGTGTAATGCTTACTCACAAGAACCTTGTATATTCTGCAACAAGTGTTCACGTTGCCTGTCCCACAACAAAAATGTTCTGCTGTCTTCCCATTTATCACGGCTTTTGCTTTACCGCTAACATTACAAAGAGCATATGCCGAGGAAAAACTGTCTGTGTAAACGACAGTCTTGCAAATCTCGTCCCCGACCTTCGTCTTTTTAAGCCCGACAGCATTGTTGCAGTACCGCAGATTGTCAAAAAGCTTATGGACGGTGCTCTTAAATATGCCGCATCAAAGCCCGAACTGACAGAAGAAGAGGCAGTAAGAGAATTCCTGGGCGGTAATATTATTGATATTATTTCCGGAGGTGCTCCTCTTGATGCTGCGCTGAATGAGAGATTCAACAGTACGGGAATACTTGTTCTTAACGGCTACGGAATGACCGAATGCTCACCTATAATATCAAACAATGCCGTGGGTAATTTCCGCCACGGCTCAGTCGGTATGCCCATACCTTGTATGAATGTGAAAATTGCCGGCGGTGAAATTCTTGTTAAGGGTCCCAGTGTTATGAAGGGATATTACAAGAATCCCGAAGCCACAAGGGAAGCCTTTACCGAAGACGGATATCTTCATACGGGAGACGTAGGTCATTTTGACGATGACGGCTTCCTTTATATAACGGGCAGATGCAAGAATCTTATTCTGCTTGATAACGGCGAAAATGTTTCGGCTGAAATGCTTGAAGACCGTTTTTCCTTTGAAAGGCTTGTTTCCGAGGTTGTGTGCTTTGGTGATAACGGTGCAATTTATGCGGAAATTTACCCCGATAAAACATATATTGCGGAGAATAATATTACAGATATTGACTCTGCTATGATTGAAATGCTGACACGTGTAAATTCGTCTCTTGCCGTATTTCAGCGGATTTCAGGTTATATCTTAAGGGATACACCATTCCCCAGAACCGCTTCCTCAAAAATAAAAAGAGGAAATCACGGTACGGTTAAAAAGTCTGACCCCGTGATGCCGAAATCCCCTGAGGAGCAGGTTGTTTTTGATACCGTAAAGGAGCTTCTCGGTATAACTGAGCTTAGTATGACGGATAATTTCTTTGCCGTCGGCGGAGATTCTCTTAATGCCGTTGAGTTAGCGCTCACTCTTAATGTAAAGCCTCAGACGGTTTACGATAATCCCTTCCTTTATTCTCTTGCCAATAAGCTTCTCGACCGCACGGAAACGGAAGCAGACGGAATCCCCGATATAAATGAGCTTATAGCAAAAACCTCAGGAGCATCCGAAAAGGCAAAGGAATATAAAACCGTTCTTCTTACAGGTGCCACGGGCTTTCTCGGTGTGCACATATTAAAGGAGCTGACGGACAGGGGAGTTAAGGTTTACTGTCTTGTAAGAAATGAGGAGAAGCTTTCTTCACAGCTTATGTATTATTTCGGCTGTGAAACAATGGACGGTGCCGTTGCTGTAAAGGGCAATATTGAAGAGAGAAGTCTCGGTCTTCCAAAAAAAGAATATTTCCGCCTCGCTCAAGCGGTCGATGCGGTTTATCATATTGCTGCTAATGTGCACCACGCAGGCGACTATGCTGAGCTTGAAAAGACAAATGTTAACGGTACAAAGAATATAATTGAATTCTGTTTTAATGCAGATGCGGTTCTGCACCATACCTCAACCGTCAGCCTTCACGGTGCTGCTACTGTCAGACAGACACGCAAGAATGCGGAATTTGATGAAACACTCCTTAATATCGGGCAGAAATACTGTGATAATGTTTATATACACAGCAAATACCGTGCAGAGGAAGCTGTAATTGAGGCCAGAACAAGAGGACTCAGAGCCAATATTTACCGTATAGGCAATCTTACCTGGAGAGCCTCTGACGGTAAATTTCAGAAGAACTCCGATGATAACGGCTTCCTGCACCGTATTCACGCAATGCTGAAAATCGGAATTTATCACGAAAACCTTGATAAATATCCTATGGACTTAACCCCCGTTGACGAGTGTGCAGATGCCTTTGTCCGTCTTTCAATGCTCGGCAAAACCAACGAAATATATCATCTTTATAATCAGAATTACCTTGATTCACGTGATATGTTCCGTTTTCTCGGTGTGCCGTACCGCCATACCTCTACTCTCGAAATGATTGAAACGGCATTTGCCAACAGTGATGACAGAGATATCGGCGTATATCTTTTTTATATGATAATTTCGGGCAGATCGGATAACGTGCCCATGCACAATGATTTCACTCTCGAAAGACTGTCAGCGACAGGCTTTAAGTGGAGTGTGCCCGATAAAAAATATCTTACTGTTTTTCCGGATGTCGGAAAATATCTGAGTCTCGGCGTTACTCCTGCTGATATGAAGCCTATGAGAAAAACGGGAGGAATTCTTAACCCCATTCAGAAGCTTACCTTAGGTGTGCTCAGAAACGCATATCCCACGGACAGTAAGCTTCTTAAGGGTGAAGGAAAAATCCGTGAGCTTAAAAATGAGCTTTCAGCCTTCGGTGTAAAAAAGCCCCTTATCATTACCTTTACGGAATCCCGTAATATGGAGGGTGTTTCAGAATTCTTTGATTCCCTCGGTGATTTTGTCGTTTATGATAAAATCCTCGGTGAGCCCACCGTTAAAAACACAGATGAAGCGCTTTCACTTTACATTGAAAACGCTTGTGACTGTGTTATCGGTATCGGCGGCGGTTCCGTGCTTGATACGGCAAAAATCACAGCTTTGAGGGCAAATAATAAGGACAGTATTATTGACGATATATGTAAGCTTGAAAGCGATGCGAATATGAGTGTGCCCCTTTTCCTTGTTCCCACAACTGCGGGAACAGGCTCCGAGGTTACCTTCTTCGCCGTTGCAACGGAAGAAGAGGAAAATAAAAAGCGTCCGTTTGTAAGTGACAGATATCTTCCCGATGTTATAGTTCTTGACCCGTCACTTACACTTTCCGTGCCCCCGAAGAGCACGGCCTATACGGGAATTGATGCTCTGTCTCACGCAATAGAAAGCTATATAAGCCTTTTTGCTTCATCCTTCCCCGAGGATGCTGAAATTGCCCCCTCGGTATGCAGTGATATTTTCGGAAATCTTTATAATGCTTATAAGGAGCCTTCCGATATGAAGTCCCGTGAAGCCCTGCAGACGGCATCCTACAATGCAGGTCTTTCCTTCAGAAGAATCGGAACGGGATATGTTCATGCTATAGCACACAGACTCGGTGAATTCTGTCATATTCCTCACGGACATGCTGTGGGAATATCAATTGTTCCCGTGTTGAAAGCTTATCTGCCGTACGGTGCCGACAGACTTTCTTTACTTGCTGTTTTGTCAGGGATAGGGAAGTCAGGGGAGAGCGATAAAATCAATGCTCTTGGTTTTATCGGTGCCGTTGAGGAGCTGCTTCGTAAGCTCGGTGTAACCTCCGACGGTATTTCCTTTAACAGCGAAGATATTGATGAGGTTGTCAGAAGAGCTCAGGAGGAGGCAAAAATTATTGGTTACCCGAGACCCTTCAGTGACAGCGAATTAAAGGAGATTATCCTTTCAGTTTTTGATTAAAGATAAAACCGAAGCAGTAAATTTACCGCTTCGGTTATTGCTTTATTCTGTCTGACAGTCTTCGGACGCTTCATTTAAGGGAGTCTTTGTGGCATTATAAGGAGGCACGTTTTCTGCTCCGAAGGGAGGAATATCATATGTGCCGTACGGAGGCTGCAGTTCGGCTTCTGTTATGAATTTTCTCAGGGTGAAAAGTGAAACAAGAATAATAATCATCGTGACGAGCATTGCAATTCCCATAACAAGAGACAGTCCCATAGAAAGTCCCGTAAGAAATTCGGGAGCCTTGTTAAACGTCATAAGCACGGAAAGAGACAGGGCGATGCTTACCGAATAGCACACCGCATAGATATTTCTTGCAACAAGAAGTCGGCGGTCAATGTTCTTGTCCCCGGGCTGATACTTTGCGGCAAGCACACTTAAATCAGTAAGCAGGACAATAGTGAAAATAAGAGACACAACACCCATAGCCGTTGAAAGATACCCCATAACGGTCGACATATATCCGGCAGTAAGGATGCTTGTAAGGGTAAGTGTTTCGGTGAACCAGACAGATGCTGTCCATATTGCAATTATAATCGAAAGAGGCCTCAGCAATTTCAGATGTCCGAGATTTTCGGCAAGAGAGCCGATTCCGATTGCCACCAATATATAGCCGACAAAATCCGGGAGCAGGTCAATTGAATTTATCTTAAAGTGAAAAAGTATAAAAACGAAGCCCCATGCAATTCTTGAAATGCCGTTTCTGAGAGAGTTAGTTTCTGTCATATAAAAACACTCCTTTCATACACAATTATAAATTCATTTTAATGTCCTGTCAACTGTTGTTAAATTTCAATATAAAAAGCTTATACGATTGACAAGTTTTTACTTTTATTATAAAATTGTTCAGTATTTTGTTTTTTTACGGAGAGAAAAATGAAAAAGAAGAAAAAAGAAAGGCAGAAAGCACATATACTCAAAAACACAGCCTTTATGCTGGGCTGTGCCTTTAAGTGTGCGCCTTTGTCGGTAATACTCATATACATAGAATATATCCTTGAAAATGTTTATTATTCCGTCGTAATAAACGTTATGTTTCTTGAAACTGCGCTGTCTATTGTTGAGGGTAACGGCACCTTTAAGGAATTTGTAATAAGAATGAGCCTGATTGTTATCGGAAAGCTTGCAATCGACCTCTACGGTTATATTACCTTCTATACGGTCAGAACAAAATTCGAGATTAAATGCGAAAGCTACATAAATTCGCTTATTTTCACAAAGGCACAGCAGGTTGAGCTGGGTTGCTATGAGAATCCCGAGTTCTTTGACAAATACAACCGTGCCACCTGGGTTGTTGAAAAGGGCGGCTTTAAGAGAATTATTGAAGGCTCCGCCTGGACAATCGGTTCCTTTGTGAGTATTGTTGCCCTTGTCGGATATCTTGTTTCAATAGATCCCTTTCTGCTGATTTTCATTCTTTGTCCCATTGTAGTTTTCTTTTTCAGAACCTATAAAAATAATATTGAGCTTGAAAAAGAAAAGGATATGACTCCCTATAAAAGGCAGAAGAATTACGTAAGAAGAACAATCCTGCTCAAGGACTTTGCAAAGGAAATCAAGACCACGAATATTTTTG
>JAZNAI010000096.1:0-12255 GCA_045586465.1 Acutalibacteraceae bacterium
GGAGGGCGCAGATCTCAGAAGAATCGAAAACGAAATCAAGACAATGCCCAACTATTTTGCCGATTATGACACTACCGTTACATTTATTTCTATGGAAGAGCTGAAAGCAAACCACAACGGTATTCCCCACGGCGGTTCCGTAATAAGAACGGGTGTTACGGGCAAAGATAAGGAAAACAAGGAAATTATCGAGTATAAATTAAAGCTTGATTCGAACCCCGAATTCACCGCAAGCGTAATTCTCTGCTATGCAAGAGCCCTTGTACGTATGAAGGAAAGAGGGGACACGGGCTGTAAAACTGTTTTTGACGTTGCCCCCCGTGATATGTCAGCACTTCCTTACGAGGAAATGTTAGCACACCTTTTATAAGGAGTTTATTATGATTTGTGAAAATTTAGGTGTAAACAATCTCGGTCATCTCACCTTCGCAGGTGTTGATACCGTGGAACTTTGCGAAAAGTACGGCACACCTCTTTACGTAATGGATGAAAACAGAATAAGACACAATATGCGTGTTTACACCGGGGCTATGGCAAAATATTTCGGTGAAAATGCAGGCTGTCTTTATGCCAGCAAGGCTTGTTCCTTCAAAAGGCTTTACGAAATAGCAAGGGAAGAGGGCTTCGGCACGGATGTTGTATCATCGGGTGAGGTATATACCGCACTTAAAGCAGGCTTTGATCTTAAAAAAGCATTTTTTCATTCAAACAACAAAACCGATGAGGATATTGTTTTTGCAATTGATAACGGTATAGGTTATTTTGTATGCGATAACATTGAAGAGGTTAATGCAATCAGCGAAATTGCGACGGCAAAGGGTGTAACACAGAATATTCTTCTTCGTCTTACTCCCGGCATTGACCCTCACACCTATGAAGCCGTAAATACGGGCAAGGTTGATTCAAAATTCGGCTCTGCAATTGAAACAAATCAGGCTTATGAAATCACGAAAATGACCCTTGCGCTTCCGGGAATAAAGCTCTGCGGCTTCCATTGTCACGTAGGCTCACAGATTTTTGACTCGGAAATCTATATGAGAAGTGCAGAAATAATGCTTGAATTTATCAGCAAGGTAAAGGCAGAGCTTGGTTTTGCCACGGAAATTCTCGACCTGGGCGGCGGCTACGGAGTCAGATACATTGAAGCTAACCCTTATATTGATATTGATAAAAACATAAAGGAATTAGCAGCCTTTATGAAAAATACCGTTTCTCAGCTTGGTATCCCGATGCCCACGGTATATCTCGAGCCCGGCAGAAGCATTGTTGCGGATGCTGGTATCACACTTTACACCGCAGGCACCGTAAAGAAGATACCCGGCTACAAAAATTACGTTTCCATTGACGGCGGTATGGCAGATAACCCCCGTTATGCCCTTTACGGCTCATACTATACCGTAGTTGATGCCTCCCGTATGAATGCCGAATGTGATATGCTCTGTACCCTTGCGGGCCGCTGCTGTGAAAGCGGAGACCTTATTCAGGAAAATATCCGCCTTCCCGGTGACATTAAAAGAGGAGAGAAGATTGCAGTCCTCACCACGGGCGCATATAACTACTCAATGAGCTCAAACTACACCCGCCTCGGCAAGCCCCCCGTTGTTATGATAGCTGACGGAAAGGACTATGTTGCAGTAAAACGTGAAACCCTCGAAGACATCATAAGAAACGATATATAAATTATTTGCCGTGCTTTTCGGAGTGCGGCATTTTGTTTTGTTAAAATATATCAAAAATATTGTTAATAAATGGTTAATCGGTACATTGAGAAAAAAATCCTTTTATGTTAAAATAAGTTTCACGAAAAACCGAAAGGGGATTATACAATGAAGAAAATTATAAGTATAGTTCTTACGCTTACGATTCTTATGACCGCACTTTTAGTGCCCGTAGGTGCAGCAGAGAACACTTACGTTGCTGATTACGACAGAGAAACTCCCGTTGTTATCATTCACGGTATGAGTCAGAATGACACATATATGCTGGACGAAAACGGTGAGCGAATGACCGATGAAAACGGTGCATACATCACAGGCTGGCCTCTTAAGCTCGATGTAATGGGTCTTGTAAAGGAAGCTCTCGTGCCTCTTCTTCTCTCTGCCTTTTTAAAGAGAGATATGGGTCTTACAGATGCTATGAAGAGAGGTGCCTATGAAGGTCTTCCTTATATTCACAAGGATGCCGAGGGTAATTACGACATTCCCTGCGAGGTACCCTGCTACGAATATCCTATGGGTCAGATGAGTGAAGAGCTTCTCGCTTATCACTATAAGCTTCTTCCCCTTCAGGGACTTGTTGACATAGTAGGCGGAGATAACGTTTACTATTTCGGCTATGACTCCTTCGGAGATATTACGGGTGAAACCGAAAAGCTTCATCACTACATTCACGATGTTGTGCTTCCTCAGACAGGCGCCACTCAGATTAAGGCCTGCTTCATAAGTCTCGGCGGTACTATCGGTGTAAATTATCTCGATAACTATCCCGAGGATTATGACCTTTTTAAGAAGGTTGAGTTTGTTGTTCCCGCCCTTGACGGCTCCGATATTATCGGTGACATCCTTACAGGAAACTTAAGCGTTATGTATGATGACAACGTGCTTTACGAACAGCTTCTCGTAACACTTCTCGGCGATACATATCTTGCCTATATTATCAATATGGTGCTTCGCATTCTGCCCTCATGGCTTCTCAAGGATGCTTTGGCTGCCCTTGCAGAGGGTGTTGTTGAAGCAGGCGTGCGCTCCACAACAATTCTCTGGGCGCTTTGTCCTACGGATTATTATGAAGAGGCAAGAGCAAAGTGGCTTGAAACAGATGAATATACCCTTGTAAGAAACAAGGTTGACGCATTTATGGCTGCCCGTGCTGATTTTGAGGAAAACATTTTTGCACTTAAAGAGACAGGCTGTGAAGTGTTTGACATCGTATGCTACGGCGGCGGAATGTTCCCCCTTTGCAAGGATTGGAACAAGACAAACGGTGACGGCATTGTGCACGCAGCTTCTGCTTCAATGAATGCAAAGTTTGCAGATGTTGGCACAACTCTCGGTGACGGCTACAAGGCTGTGGGAACATATTGCTCCGATCCTAACCATAACCACATTTCTCCCGATAATACTGTTGATGCTACTGCAGGTCTTCTTCCCTGCACAACCTGGTATATAAAGAATCAGGCACACGAGCAGCTTCCCAATAATGACGTTGCTCTTAAGATGGCATTTGACATTATGACAGACAACAATATGAAGGATGTTTATTCTAATCCCGAAAAATATCCTCAGTTCAACGAAGGCAGACTTGTAAATACCGCAAAGCTTTATATCGAAGCCTGGGAAAAGGCTGATAAGTCCTCTATCCCTGCTGATAAGCTTGGTGCAGTTGAAAAAACAAAGGCAGAAATTGATAAGAAGCTCGGTGAAACCGTTGTTGTAACCGCCGAATGGAATGAAGCAGTTGAAGCCTTCCGTGTTGCTCTCGTAAACGCGGGTGTTATTGAAGATACCACTCCCTCTGTTTTCGAGCAGGGTCTTACAGTAATCACAAAGGCACTCAACAAGACCGTAAACAACATTTACGGAAAATTAGCTAAATAAAAACAACTCCGCCGTTATCGTAAGATTTCGGCGGAAATTTTTACCGTATATAAAAAATGAACAAAATCTCTCGACAAAGTATAAAAATTATGTTAATATTGTAATATATATTATTTGGGGGGATTATTTATGGCAGAATGCCCTAAATGCAAAGAGCACTTAAGGCTTGTTGACTGGAAACCGAACTGTCCTCATTGCGGGGCAAATATTGTGGTTTATGACCTGCAGGAAAGACTTATGCAGGAAGCGGATGCTGCCGAGGTGCAGTATTACCATTTTCAAAAAAAGGTTGACCGCCTGAAGGCTTCCTTTATCGGCTCAAAGCTGTCAATTGTAAGAATTTTTACAAGCCTTATTCCCATTACAGCTCTCTTCTTGCCTATTGTAAAAATAAATCTGTCGGCTCCCTTTGAGCCTTACAGCGGTAATATGGGTGTACTTGATATTTACAATCTTTTCGATAAGCTTGATATCGGTGCATTTCTAACTGCAATTGAAATGAATTCCTCAGCAGGGCTTATGTTTACCCTGTCCGTAGCAGGACTTCTTCTTTCAGTTGTTGTGATGCTTCTGCATTTTCTTTGCAATATGCTTGCCTGCTCACCCAAGGGAAAAATCAGAAACTACACTCTTGATATAATTTTTATCGTGCTTGTAGCTGCCTCAATGGGTCTTTTCGCTTTTATTCCCGAAAACCCCTTTGTGTCAGGCTCTCTCGGAATAGGTGCCTTCCTTTATCTTGCCCTTGTAATTCTGAATTTCATTATTGATATTCTTGTTTTCCGTGAGAATATCGAAATAAAGCACGCACAGTGTTATGTAGGCGGTATTCCTATTGAAGAATACTTTGAAATGGTTGAAAAGGGTGTTTCTCCCGAGGATCTCCGTGCTGAAATGTATAAGAGGCTTACCGCAATTCAGAAGGAGCAGGAAGAAAAGCTTCAGGGAAAAAATAAGAAGAAGGAGGAAGCTGTAAATGGATGATAATACCAGAGCAAATGTTGCCGAGCAGGAGTATATAAATCCCGTAAAAATAAACGATGCATATATGAACAGAATTTTCTGTTCCACAAAGGAAAGAGTTGCGTACATAGTAAAGTCAAGTGTGTCTTCCTTGTCTCTTGGTAAATACGACACGGGCTCCGATATTTTCCTTTATAAAATTTACGGTCTTTCTCCCGATGCCAGAGCCAATGCCGCAATAGGCCTTGGTATCTACGATATGATAAATGACCCCTTGTCGGCTCTTATTATTGATAAAATGCGAACCCGTTGGGGAAAGTTCAAGCCCTTTCAATGGTTAGCCCTTATCCCCAGTCTTTTAGTTGGTATTGCCACCTGTCTTATGCCCATAATTGCTGAGGGTAACGGCTTTGATGCGGCGCAGAAGCTTATATTTTATATGGTTATCTCTTACATAAACGAAACCATCGGCGCATTTTTCGGCGGCGGAGGATATATAGATAACGTATTTACCCCCAATCCAAACGAAAGAACATCCCTTCTTGTTTCATCAAAATTCATATCCGAGCTTTTTGCAAGATTCCCCGAACAGCTGATGGGTATTCTCTTTGACCTTGTAAATAACGGAAAGCTGAAGCTGAATCTTGTAAATATGTTTGCCGGCTTCAAGACCTTCTGGTGGGTAATTGCAACAATCCCTTCAATCTGGTGGGTAATTGTAAGTAAAGAGCGTGTGCCTCAGTCAATTCAGCCGCCCCCTGCAATAAAGGGTGCTTTGTCGGTATTTAAGAATAAGCCTATGCTTATTTATATGCTTTCGGGCTTTATAGGCGGTATTGATATCGGCACAAGTGAATCCCTGTACTATGACAGCGTTCTGAAATTCAATATGATGAACACAATTGCAGGTATTCCCGGTATGCCCATTTCCTATGCTTCTTACCCCTGGGCTACCAAATTCAGAAAGAAATTCTCAACCAAGTCCCTTTGGATTATGCAGTCCCTTTCAATTACCGTATCGGAAAGTATCTTCTTCCTGACGGGTCTTATCGGCGGTAAGAAAAACGGCTTCTATAAGAAAAAGGTACCTATGACCATAGCCGCTATGATAGGCAACTGTCTTGAAATGGTATTCTACGGTACAAAGAAGATTCTTGACCCCGAAATCAATTTTGAGGTTCTTGACTACTGTGAATGGAAAAACGGCTACCGTGTTGAAGCTACCATTAACCTTGCAAGAAGCTACATCGACAAGGTAAAGGGCATAATACTTACCAAAATCAACGCCGTGCTTCTTGAAAAATGGGCAGGCTTCCAGGTTGGTGTTGATGCGGTGCAGACAGACGAAACCATGTGGAGAATGTTCATCACAGCCTGCGGTCCCAAGCTTATTTTCGACTACCTGTGCGTCGTGCCTATGCTTTTCTATAACATAGACAAGAAAACACGAGACAGAATGTATATTGAGCTTGAAAAATCCCGAGCTGCTACCGCCGCCCGTGAAAAGCGTCTTCGTGATGCTATGGAAAAGGGCGAAACAATAGCTGAATAAAAATTTCCCCGTTCATTGAACGGGGAAATTTTTTAAAGGGGCAATATAGCTGATTAATAATTATTTATAAAAGTCATAGTTCGGTTTGAAGAAAACTGTGTCCTTGTGAAGTTCCTTCAATTCTTCCAGCTTTTTAATATCCTTATGCTTTTCATCAATACGGAAACGGAAGAGGGCATGGGTTCTTGTGAAGTGTTCCTTGATTTCAAAAATGCCGTCTGCAGTCGCATAAATATCTGTTCTCGGATCAGGCTCTGAGACAAAGCTGTCATTTCTTGTTGCATCAAAAAAGCATATTACAAACTCATCCCCTGCGAAAGCGCGCATATCATTGAGTTCAACAGCCATATAATAGGTGTGTTCATCCCGATAATATATTGTATTTTTTGTAAATGTCATATAAGCGAATAACGGTTCTATTCCTATAACATAATTCTGATTTCTGAAATATACATAATTATCATCTGTTATTCTTTTTCCGTCAGTACGGGTGATTTCAAATAAAGCATAAATCGAATCGAAAACCTGCCATTCGAATTCTGCCGTACCTTTTATCGGGGAACCGTTGACACATACATTGTCGAGCTTTTTGCCCTCGGTAATGCTGACGAATTTATAGGTGTATCCCCCGTTTGTTACTGTCTGATTTACGGGAACAGATGTACTGTAATCAAGAAGAATTTCACTGAAGGTAAGATCTGTTCTTGATGCAATAGAGTAAATATCATCTGATTTCTCGATTTGCTGTCTTAATTCTTCTGTTGTATAAGTTGTTTTTGCATTTTCTGTTTTTTCCTTAGTATTTTCCTTAATATATTCTGTGTGCTCCGGTGTGCCGATCGTAATAATGCCTGATGCACTGGCTCCCACTAAAAGACAGATTAGCAAAGATGTGATTGTGGAAATAATTATTACGGTTTTTCTTCTTATCGACACTTTTTTGTTATGTTTTTCTACCTGTGCTGTTATGCATTCAATCATTTCATTGTTAGTTTTCATAAGTGTATCCTTCCTCCTGTAATATTTTTTTCAGTGCCTGTCTTGCTCTTGAGACAAGTACTTCTATGCTATGTACGGATTTTTGCATTATTTCTGCACATTCCTTGTTTGAAAGCTCTTCAAAGTATGTCAGCCATAAAATTTCCCGGTATTCACTTTTGAGCTTTCCCATAGCATCAAGTACACTCAGCTTTTCTATGTCACAAAAGTATTTTTCTTCGAGTGTTCGTATGTCTTCTGAAAACAGTGCTGTATAGTTCATTTCAAGCGGAACATATTTTGAGCGTTTTTTTATATATTTATATGCCCTGTGCTTTCCTATGGTATAAAGCCATGTTTTGAATGAAGCCATATTTCTGTATTTCGGTTTTTTTACAAAAAGATAAACAAAGGTGTCTTGTGTCAGTTCCTCTGCAATATCCGCATCACCGGTAACAGAGAGCAAAAAATATTCGAGCCCCGCGCGATAGGCTTCAACTATTTCTGTTATAGCTTCTGTGTCACCACCGAGAAAACGGCGATAACTGTCTGCACCGTCTTTCATACCATCACTCCTTTCTGAAAGCAATTTCAGACACTTTCAATAATTAAAGTAAGCAAAGCTCAAAAACCTCACACTTATTTTAATTTTTTTTACGAAAAAAACGAAGACAGCCTCTGTTGTGACGTGTCTTCGTTTTACTGTTATTTATTTCTTTATAAAATCTTCAAAATCGAGAACTTCTATGCCTTCGTATATTTTGTCGGATTCCTCGAAGTGGCAAAGGAGATAGTCCTTATCGTGACAGTCGGATGTCATAATGAATGTGCCGCCGTGCTCCTTGATGAAATCGGCAATTTCACGTCTGGGGTAGGGGGTTGTCCTCTTTTTTCTTGAAATTGCACCCGTGTTGATTTCAAAGGGAATGCCCATCTTTATAAGATGAAGTGCGGCATCCTGCCAGGCTTTAACGTAACGGGGATCCTTTTCATCAAAAAGCTCGTAATTTTCATTGAACTTTGTAACAAGGTCAAAATGTGCAATGAAGCCGACCTCGGTAAGGTCTGCGATTTTTTTTGTCATTTCATAATATGCTTCGGCATAAGAAAGCATATCGCCGCCGAAATACTTATCTGCATCCCTCTTCTGCTCGTCACCGCTTCCGTCAACGGTAAGAAGAGTGCCGTCAACATCTATGTAGTGGACTGCACCGAGAAAATATTCAAAGCCGTCTCTGTCCATATCGGAAATAACGTCAAGCTCACTTCCGCAGTAGATGTTGATTTTGTCCTTATATTTCTCTTTAAGGGCATTAATTTCTTTTTGATACTCTGCAATTTTTTCTTTTCTTATGCAGTATGTAAGGTCTCTTGAAGTATAAGAATGTGTGGAAAAGCCCAAAGCATGCATTCCGTTTTCAATAGCGGAAAGTACCATTTCTTCTGCTGTATTTTTACCGTCACAGTAGGTTGTATGAGTATGGAAATTTGAACGAATCATAATTATTCCCCATTTCTGTAAATTATAATTTAACATTGTAGGGGAGGGGTTTCCCCTCCCGAATCAGAGAGTTCTTATTATTTTGAAAAAGTTACAGGTGTTATGTAACGGGCGGGGCAACCCCGCCCCTACCGTACTGACATTTCTTTTGTAAATTATGATTTAATTATAGTATTTCAATTGTTCGTAGTCAACAACTTGTTTTACGGAAGGTATTGTGATATTATAAATTAAAAATGAGGGAAAGGGGAAATAAAAATGAAGAAAAAGCAGAAAAGTGTTCAGACTATGATTTTTATTGCCCTGTTTGCAACTTTAATGTGTATCGGTGCGTGGATACATTTCCCGGGACCGGTGCCTGCCACAATGCAGACCTTCGTTGTTTTTGTGTCATTGGGGCTTCTCGGCAGTAAAAACACCTTTATTATGCTTCTTATATACGTCGTTCTCGGTGCTGTGGGACTTCCCGTCTTTTCGGGATTTAATTCCGGCTTCGGTGCACTGACGGGACCTACCGCCGGCTTTATATGGGGCTTTCTTCTGGGTGTACCCGTGTTTTATATATTCGAAAAATATTTTTCTCACAAAAAATCCCTTATTATAATAGGATACATAATATACATATTAATACATTATATACCGGGTGCTTTATGGTACTGCCGTTTTACTGTAGGGGAGATAAATATTCCCGGTCTTTTAAGCTCAACCCTTGTGACGGTTGTTCCCTTTATTATTCCCGACGGGATAAAATTATTTATTTCAATTCTTACGGTAAACAGGCTTAAAAAAATAATTAAAACAAAATTGTAATATGTTAAAATTTGTCTTGACAAGGGACAAAAACTCTGTTATTATATGCCTATGCTTTACCAAGGTAAAGTGCTAACAGATTAAATCGAAAGAGGTAAATCACAATGAAAAAGACATTATCAGTAATTCTTGCCGTACTTATGGCTCTGGGCTGTGTGCTTATGTTCGCATCCTGCGGCGGTACAACAGAAGAAACAACTGCTCCTGCAGACGACACAACAGCAGCAGAAGAAACAACAGGTGCAGAAAATACAATTGTTGTAGGCTACACAATTTATGAGCCCATGAACTATAAGGATGCAGACGGAAAGCTTATTGGCTTCGATACAGAGCTTGCACAGAAGGTTTTCGAAAACCTCGGTTACACAGTTATTTTCCAGGAAATCGAATGGAGCAGTAAGTACACAGACCTTGACTCCAACACAATCGACTGCGTATGGAACGGCTTCACAGCTAACACAGCTGATGATGACGGAATCCTCCGTTCAGAAAAGGTTGACTTCTCCTACAACTATATGGAAAACCGTCAGGTAGTTGTTGTAAAGGCTGATTCAACAATCGCAACTGCAGAAGACCTTAACGGCAAGTTTGCTGTTGCTGAAAGCGGTTCTGCAGGCGAAGCTTACGCTAAGGACTTTGAAGGCGTAGCATTCAAGGGCTTTATCAAGCAGACAGAATGTCTCACAGAAATTCTTTCCGGTACTGCTGATTTCGCAGTTGTTGATGCTCAGCTTGCAAAGGCTTATGTGGGCATAGGCGACTATGCTGACCTTAAGGTAGTTGAAGACCTTTCCAGCGATGTTGAATACTATGCAATCGGCTTCAAGAAGGGAAGCCAGCTTACAGCTAATGTCAATGCACAGCTTGAAGCACTTGCAGCAGACGGCACACTCAAGACTCTTGCTGAAAAGTACGGTGTTGAAAACACAGTTATCACAGACTTTGCAGACCAGAAATAATTAAAGATATACATATCGGAGTTTTAATATGTCCTTTTTAGAAGTCACGGCTTTTTTGTTCGACGGCTTTAAAATATCTTTGCTAATCTTTGCGGTGACGCTGCTTTGCGGCGCACCGCTTGGTTTGCCTATTGCCTTCTGTTCAATGAGCCGCTTTAAGATAGTCAGGTCAATCTCAAAGATTGTGGTTTGGATAGTCAGAGGTGTGCCTTTGATGCTTCAGATATTTATTATCTACTATGTTCCGGGGCTTCTTTTTGAGTATCAGCTCTTCGGTAAGATTGACCGTTTTATGTTCCTTGAATACGGTATTGCCGATGCGGGCAGAATTACCGCAGTATTGATTGCCTTCACAATTAATTATGCCTGCTATTTCTCTGAAATTTACCGCGGCGGAATTGAAAGTATTTCACGGGGACAGTATGAGGCAGGCTATGTGCTCGGCCTTACAAAATCACAGATATTCAGAAAAATTATTCTCAAGCAGGTTATTCAGCGCATTGTGCCTCCTATGTCCAATGAGATCATTACACTTATAAAGGATACTGCACTTGCAAACTGTATTATGGTATGTGAAATTATCAAAAATGCAAAGGAGCTTGCCGCAACAAAGGCTCTTATATGGCCCTTGTTCTTTACGGGTGTTTTCTATCTTGTTTTTGTCGGAATACTTACGATTGTGCTTAATAAGACCGAAAAGAAGCTGAGTTATTTCAGGAGTTAAGTTATGTCTATATTAGAAGTAAATAATATAAGAAAAAGCTTCGCTAAAAACGAAGTTCTCAGGGATATACACTTTACTCTTGAACAGGGTGAAGTCCTTTCCATAATAGGTTCATCGGGCAGCGGAAAAACGACACTTCTCAGGTGCCTCAATTTCCTTGAAACTGCCGATGAGGGTAAAATAAGTGTTGACGGAAGTGTTCTTTTTGACAGCAATGATAAAACAAAGCTGTCGGAAGAGAAAATAAGAGAAAACCGTCTGAACTTCGGACTTGTGTTCCAGAATTTCAATCTTTTCCCTCAATATACGGTGCTTCAGAATCTGACCATTGCCCCCACTCTTCTTAAGAAGGGCGATTCCGAGACAATAAAAAAGAAGTGTCTTGAAATAATAAAGAAAGTGGGACTTGAGGATAAAGTTGATTTTTATCCCTGGCAGCTTTCGGGCGGTCAGCAGCAAAGAGTTGCAATTGCCCGTGCTCTGGCTCTGGAGCCTAAAATTCTTTTCTTTGACGAGCCTACGTCTGCTCTTGACCCCGAGCTTACAATTGAAGTGCTCAAGGTTATAAAGTCCCTTCGTGATATGGGCAGAACAATGGTAGTTGTCACTCACGAAATGGAATTTGCCAGAAATGTTTCCGATAAAGTTATTTTTATGGCAGACGGTATTATTGAGGAAGAGGGCTGTCCCGCGGATGTTTTCGATCATCCGAAATCCGAAAAAACCAAGGCTTTTCTTGCAAAATCATTTGAATAAGCTTAATTCACCGAAGGAACTTTCCTCTTTCGGTGAATTTTTTTATGTTTATAAGAATATATATGTACCGTACAGGCTGTCCGTACTATATGCAGTAAATGTAAGGTTAAATATGGGGCCGAAATGGTGCTGAAATTATTACAATTTGTAACCTGTAAAAACAGACTTGTGATTTTTGGTGGTATTGCACAAAAAACACAAAAGGCGATAACTCAGAAAAACGAGAAACAGGGGGCAAAATCCTGCTTTTTTACAGTATTCTCATTTTTGCTTGAAATTTGATTGTGCAAAATGCATAAAAATGAAAAAGTTTTTGATTTGACATTTGAAATTTCTTTGAATATAATGTGCAAAGTCCAAAACCTCAAAGAATAAACGGTGCAGAAAAACGATAAATCTGCACGGTAAAAATTGCG
>JAZNAI010000097.1:0-3053 GCA_045586465.1 Acutalibacteraceae bacterium
CAAGTAACATCCTTGAGATAACGACCCGACCCAATCAGGGCGGTTATGAAGACAGAACGACAATCATTTATATCAATCCTAACGGAACAGAAACGACCCGTCCTACAGAAGGACAGGTAACTCTGCCTCCTCTCACGGAAAACACGACGGGTCCCGTTCAGTCTGAGGTTACAACGGCTCCCGTTCAGTCCGAGCCCACAACTCAGCCTGCAGTAAAGGATCCTTCAAGCTGGACTACTGCAGAAATCCTTAAGTTTACAACCGATGCCGTAACAAAAACGAAGGCATATACACAGAAAATTACCGTTGATCATGAGGAGGCTTTTGACGTTCGTGTTACAAAGGCTCCCGGCGGCTCCTTCGTTATGAATATTGCTGACGGCGTTATAGCAAGCGTTGCAAAGCCCTCTCAGGAGGTTCTTACGTTTACAAACGGCAGAACCGTTAACGGAGAAGGCGAGGACGTTCCGCTTCTTCTTCCCAAAAGAGGTGCTTTTACTCTTACTCAGGACGGTATAGCAAAGGCCTATGCTAAAAAGAGCGGTAATGACACGATCGTCCATATTCAGCTTGTTAAGGAAGTCGGCACTCTTACCGATCATCCTAAGTTCCACGCAGCAAGTGTAGGCTATCTTGATGCATCTGATGTTGATCTCGGTACAATCAAGCTTAATTATCTTAATATTACATATTCCGGCTCAACAATAGATTTGGTTGTTAATTCGGATGGCTATGTAGCTTCTGCTTCATACAAAATTCCCATTCATATTGCCGTTGAGGCAAATATCGGATTCACTGTTGCCGGTGAGTGTGAGGGCTCACAGAGCGAAACGTGGAAGATAAATTGGTAATAATTCATCCCGGCAGATTATCTGTCGGGATTTTTTAAGATATATATAAATGCTTTGTGCTATAATGTAATAAAATTTATGTAAAAGGTGATGCAAATGCTCAGAATTGAGAATCTGACCAAGACTTACGGCGATAAAAAGGCAGTCGACAATATTTCGCTTCACATAAAAAAGGGCGAAATATACGGATTTATAGGTCATAATGGGGCAGGAAAGACGACTACGATAAAATCCTGCTGCGGAATACTTAAATTTGACTCGGGTGAAATCTTTATCGATGGAATGTCTGTAAAAGAAAAACCGATCGAAAGTAAAAGCGTGCTCGCATATATTCCCGATAATCCCGATTTGTATGAGTTTATGACAGGAATACAGTATCTCAACTTTGTCGGTGATATATTCAGAGTTGATGCTGATGAAAGGCAGAAAAAAATCAGAGAATATGCCGATATGTTTGAACTTACGTCAGAGCTTGCTCAGCCCGTAAAATCATATTCTCACGGTATGAAGCAGAAGCTTGCGGTAATATCTGCTCTTATTCATTCCCCTAAGCTTATTATTATGGATGAGCCTTTCGTTGGTCTTGACCCAAAGGCTTCCCACCTGTTGAAAAAGGTAATGCGCAATATTTGTGATAACGGCGGGGCGATATTCTTTTCAACACACGTGCTTGAGGTTGCGGAAAAGCTGTGTGATAAGATTGCTATAATAAAGAACGGCCGTCTTGTTGTCAGCGGTACTATGGATGAAGTAAAGGGAAATACGTCTCTTGAGGAGGTATTTCTTGAGTTAGGTGATGGTGATGCTTAAGGCTTTATTGAAAAAGCAGCTGCTTGAGTTTTTCTCAGGACTGTTGAACGGTGCGAGCAGAAGGTGCAAAAGCTCCCTCGGAAAAGCCCTTATTTGCGTATTTCTTGTGATCATAGTGTCTGCTTTCTTGTTTATGTTTGCATCTATGGCATATATGTTTATACCTCTTCTGGAAGAGGACAATGCACCGTTGTATTTTTCACTGTTCGGGATAATTGCCACTCTGACCGGTGTTTTCGGTAGTGTGTTTATGACTTATAATACCATTTATGAAGCAAAGGATAATGATTTGCTTTTGTCTATGCCGATACCGGAAAGAATAATTCTGTTTTCAAGAATGACGGGAATTTATATTTCAGCATTGCTTTTTGAGTCTATGGTGATGATTCCTGCAGTTGCCGTTGCCGCTTTTTCGGGAAGACTTGACGGAGCCTCGCTTGTTCTGAGTATAATAAATATCCCTGTTATGCCTTTTGCTGCGCTGAGTATTTCTTGTGCTTTCGGATGGTTGCTTGCAGTATTCGCATCAAGACTCAGAAATAAAAGTCTTATAAGCGTGTTTTTTTCAATCATCTTTTTTGCAGTATACTATTTCGTCGCAATGCGTCTGAATCTTATTATCAATGAAATCATATTTAATGCGGAAAGTATAGAAGAAAAGATAAAGAGCTTTCTGTTCCCCTTTTATTTAATGGGCAAGGGGTGTGCAGGTGATATCATTTCTTATTTTATGTTTTTTGCATTCTGCGCAATTATATTCGGTTCGGTTTATATGATTCTGTCTTACGGATTTGTGAAAATTGCCACTTCAAAAAAAGGTATGAAGAAGATCCGCTATAAAGAAAAAAGAATCAAAAGAAAATCTGCAAAGCTTGCCTTTCTGAAAAAAGAGCTCCTCTATCTTAAAAGCTCTCCCGTATATATGCTGAACTGTGCCATCGGCTCTGTAGGATTATTGATTTTTACGGTAATGCTGGCAGCAAAGGGAAAAGAGTTTCTCGGTGCCGTTTCAACGGCTTACGTGCCTGATAAGCTTCTCAGAATTATTGTGTGTGCACTCGGATGCTTTATAGCATCCTCTAACAATCTTACTTCACCTGCAATTTCCCTTGAGGCAAGAACGCTGTGGTTTCTGAAGTCGGTCCCTGTTCAGGTTAAGGATATCTTTTTCGGTAAAATAATGATGCATATTATTGTAACCGGAATTCCGCTTACGGTATTCAGCATAACGGCATCGGTTGTTATTGAAAATTCTTTCTTTACGGCAGTGCTGTCGTTGATTGCATCTTTTCTGTTTTTAGCTGTTTGTGCTGAAGCGGGGCTTGTGTTCAATCTTTTATTTCCGAAAACGGATTGGACGAATGAAGCGGCTCCGGTCAAGCAAAGCATATC
>JAZNAI010000098.1:0-4496 GCA_045586465.1 Acutalibacteraceae bacterium
GCCATAACACCGCCCTTTTTGACTGCGTCATTGAGCATTGCGAGTGCTGCCGTTGTGCCGTGTGCACCGCAGCATTCAAGTCCCATATTTTCGAGAATTCTTGCAACGGAGTCGCCAATAGCTGGTGTGGGTGCAAGAGAAAGGTCAACGATTCCGAAGGGAACACCGAGTCTGTCTGCTGCCTCGGAGGCTACAAGCTGACCTACTCTCGTAATCTTGAATGCGGTTTTCTTTATTATGTCTGCAAGCTGTGAAAGGTCGCAGTCGCCGGCTCGGGAAATTGCAGAGGATACAACGCCGGGACCCGATACACCTACGTTAATAACACATTCGGGCTCTCCGATGCCGTGAAATGCTCCTGCCATAAAGGGGTTATCCTGAGGCACGTTTGCAAAAACAACAAGCTTTGCACAGCCTATGGAATAATTATCCTTTGTAAGAAATGCCGTTTCCTTTATAGTTTTACCCATAAGTCTTATGGCATCCATATTGATGCCGGACTTTGTGGAGGCTACGTTTACGGATGAGCAGACCTTACCCGTGATGCTCAGAGCCTCGGGAATTGCGGCAATAAGATTTTCCGAGCTTTTTGTAAAGCCCTTGTCAACGAGAGCAGAAAAGCCGCCTATGAAGTTTATTCCGAGAGTATCAGCTGCCCTGTCAAGAGTCTGTGCGATTTTAACATAGGTGTCGCTTTGGTGCTTTCCGCCGATTAATGCCACGGGTGTTACGGAAACACGCTTGTTAACAATGGGAATTCCGTATTTCTTTTCGATTTCTTCACCCGTCTTAACAAGATTTTCTGCACTTTTTGTTATTTTATCATAAATGTTTGTAAGAAGTTTTCCTTCGTCCTCACTGCAGCAGTCAAGAAGTGATATACCCATAGTAATTGTACGTATATCGAGATTCTCCTGCCGTATCATATTTATGGTTTCGAGGATATCCGCCGTATTTATCATTTTACCCGTCTCCTCCGTTTAAATGTGATGCATTGTGTTGAAAATATCTTCGTGCATAGTCTGAATCTGAAGATTCTTGCTGTTGCCGTATTCTGCCAAAAGGTCAACAAATTCAGAGAAGGGAATTTTAAGCTCCGAAATATCCGCAAGCATAATCATTGCAAAATATTCGCTTAAAACACTCTGTGTTATGTCAAGGATGTTTGCACCCTTTTGGGCACAGATTGTGCTGACACCTGCAATGATTCCTACATTGTCCTTACCTGTTACGCTGATTATTGCTTTCATCTTTTACGTCCTCCCGTATATATATAACTAAATTTTACTATATATTTACTTTTTTTTCAATTGTTTGCATTTATTTTTATTGAAAAATTGTGAAAAAAACTGTATTATTATATGCGGTGAAGAAAATGCGTGAATTTATATATGGCGGAAAAGCCTTCCCTTTGGGGGGAAGGGCATATATAATGGGAATTCTCAATGTTACTCCCGATTCCTTTTCGGACGGCGGACGGTATAATTCCCTGAAAGCGGCTCTATGTCATACCGAGGAGATGATAAGAGACGGAGCGGATATAATAGATATCGGTGCCGTTTCCACAAGACCCTTTTCTGAAAAGGTGACGGAGGAAGAGGAGTGGGAGAGATTAAGAGAAATTCTTCCTGCAATAAAAAAAGAATTTCCCGAAGCGGTGATTTCCGTTGATACCACGAGTCCTCTTGTGGCGGAAAAAAGCCTGCTTGCAGGCGCTGATATTATAAACGACGTAAGCGGTGTTTTTCTGTCGGATATGGCGGAAATAATAAAAAAATACGACTGCGGATGGGTCGTGATGCACGGAGGAATATCGGTACGGAAAACCGAGGAAATAACGGTCTTTCCCGAGGGAATCGTAACGGATGTAAATGCCTTTTTTGCAGATATTCTGAAAAAAGCCGACGAAGCCGGAATAAAGAGGTCAAGAATCTGCCTTGACCCGGGATTTGGTTTTTCAAAAACAAATGAACAGAACCGTGAGCTTCTGGAAAACTTCGGAAAGCTTCAAAAATCTGATTGTGCTCTTATGTGTGCTTTATCCCGTAAGCGCTTTATACGTGAAATGGCAGGCGACAGGGAAGAGGATATTGTCCGTATGACGGTTGAGGCTGACCGCTTTGCCGTCAGAAACGGTGCTGATATAATAAGAGTACACGACGTAAAAGCGCACCGTGAAAGGAGAAATTAATGAAGAATTATATACTGAGCTATACCAAGCAGACACCTCTCAGAAATGATGAGCTGTCTCTTCGTGACCACAGAAAATGCAATATTCCCGAGGACGGCTGGGAGAGATGGTCATTGCCTCTCGGTAACGGCTATATGGGAATAAGCGTTTTCGGAAGAACGGACAAGGAAAGACTTCTCATAACCGAAAACAGTCTTTCTAACCCCTGTGCATATCACGATAAATTCCCGGGCGGTGCCGCAGGACTTTCAAATTTCTGCAGCTTTTATCTTGATTTTTCTCATAAAAGAGTAAAAAATTACCGCCGAGCCCTGAACCTCAACAAGGCTCTTTGCACAACGGAATATGAATATAAGGGTACATCCTTTAAAAGAGAGCACTTTGCCTCATACCCCGGAAACGTTTTCGTAACGAGAATTACGGGAGACAAGAAAAACTGCGTTTCATTTAAGCTTTATGCCGAGGTTTCCCTTAACCGAGCCTACCTTTTCGAAGAGGGTGACGGTATGGGCAAGACCGCAGAAATAAAAGCTGAGAATAACGAAATTACCCTGTCGGGTGAAATGCTTTATTACGGCATAAAATTCTACGGAAAAATGAGCGTAAGCCTTAAGGACGGCACCGTAACGGCAAGGGAAAATGCCCTTGAAATAAAAGATGCAACCGAGGTGCTTCTCGTTTTCTCCTGTGCTACAAACTACGTGCCCGAGGAAAGGGTATTCACGGAAAAGGAGCCGAAAAAGAAGCTTGCTCCCTATTCCGTGCCCGTTGACAGGGTAAACGAAAACGTGGAAAAAGCCGTAAGTCTCGGCTTCGATAAGCTTTTTTCAGAGCATCTTGAAGACTACAGCTCTCTTTTTGACAGAGCCGAAATTGATTTCGGCGGTGAAGAAGAGCATATTACCACAGACAAGCTCATAAGCCGTTACAGACGCACAAAGGATTCCCGATATCTTGAGGAGCTGGTTTTTCAGTACGGCAGATATCTTCTTATTTCTTCATCCCGTAAGGGCGGAAGACCTGCAAATCTTCAGGGAATATGGAACAGATACGATTCCTCACCCTGGTCGGCAGGCTACTGGCACAATATAAATGTGCAGATGAACTACTGGCCGTCCTTTAACACAAATCTTCACGAATGCTTCAGCCCCTATATTGAGTACTATAATTCATATAAAGCTCTTGCGGCAGAAAATGCCGACGAGTACATAAAGAAATATTTCCCCGATGAATATTCCGAAGATAACGGAATTGCAATTGCCACGGGCGCATGGCTTTATGATATGGAAAAGCTTCCCGACCCGAAAACGGGACATTCGGGCGCAGGCACGGGCGCATTTACAGTAAAGCTTTTTGATGATTATTATGAATTTACAAAGGACAAAGAATTTTTAAGAGAAACGGGCTATCCCGCACTTCGTAAGGTGTCGGTGCTGCTTTCAAAGACTCTTGAAAGGCAGGAGGACGGCACGTTACTCGCAAAGTATTCAGCCTCTCCCGAGCAATGTCACAACGACGAATACTACCACACAAAGGGCTGTGCCTTTGATCAGCAGATGATTTATCAGTGCTGGTCCGATACAATAAAGGCTGCTGAAATTCTCGGTATAAATGACAGCTTTATTGAATATATAAAAGAAAACCTTCACAGGCTCTCTCCCGTATTAATAGGCAAATCCGGTCAGATAAAGGAATTCCGTGAGGAAAACTATTACGGAGATATAGGCGAAAAGCATCACCGCCATATTTCACACCTTGTAGGTCTTTATCCCGGAAATATCATTACAAGCGAAAACGAGGAGCACATAAAGGCGGCTCAGGTGACCCTCAACCGACGGGGAGATAAGTCCACAGGCTGGTCAACCGCCCATAAGCTCAATTTATGGGCAAGAACCAAAAACGGAGAAAGAGCCTTTGACCTTGTAAAAACGGCTCTCACAAAATGTATGGCAACAAATCTCTGGGACCTTCACCCTCCCTTCCAGATTGACGGAAATTTCGGCTTTTCGGCAGGTGTTGCAGAGATGCTTCTGCAGAGCCACGAGGGCTTTATCGAGGTGCTTCCCGCACTTCCCGCAAAGTGGCAGAACGGCTCCTTCAGAGGCCTTACTGCAAGAGGAGGCTTTGAGGTTTCTGCAAAATGGGAAAACGGAACAATCACAAATATTTCAGTGCTGTCTCTTAAAGGTGAAAAGCTTCGCATAAAAACAAAAAACGGTATCATTGAAAAAGATACCGAAAAAGGGAAAGTATATACTTTTTAATGAAAGGAATAAATTAAATGAAAAAAACTGTATTTACAAAA
>JAZNAI010000099.1:0-4006 GCA_045586465.1 Acutalibacteraceae bacterium
GCGGTGTGAACATAACCGCACCGTATATTGCCATGTTGGATTCACCCAACAGACCGTTTGCGCGAAGCATAGCGGTAAAGATTTTTCCCATAACCACTGTGCCGGACAAACCGCCCACAAGAGCAATGACGGTAAAGACTGCCGCCTGCCATAGCTTCAACGAGTACCTTTTGTAGGTCAGGAAGCTGACTGCAAACATCAGTATAGCTCCGACAAGATACATGCCGAAATACCCGATAAGCTGCCAACTCATAATACCGAGGACACCTCCTCTTCTTATTTAATTGCAGTAACACATACATACACCCGTAAAAAGGGTGCAATACGGGTATAATATATCATCATTATGATATCACAAACAAATTATGCAAGTCAACAAGTTTACCTTAGAAAGTTTACCTAAAGTTTATCATTAAAATATGGATGTTTTATACAACAAAAATACGCATTATTGATTTTCTTTACACAGTTTATTAATGTTTTATTAATACCGACACATTATCAACAGACTTATTAACAATTTTAAGCATAAAAAATCCTCACCCGTGAATCGATCGGGTGAGGAAAATCTAAATATAAAGTTTATTTCTGTGTTTTGCGGACAATTCTGCCGTATTCCGAAATTATCAACCATACTATGCCGAGGATTACGGTGATTACGGAAACTAACTGCCAGAAGCTCATACCGAGGAAGAAGGTGCGGTGCGCTTCGGGGTAATATCTGAGGTACTCGCAGAGAAAACGGACGATGCCGTAAAGGATGAGCGACAGAGGATATGCCGTGCCTTTGCAGAGTTTATTTTTTGTTAATAAAAGATAAGTCACTCCGAAGAGGGCAAAGCAGAGCACCGATTCCAGCGCCTGCACGGGAAAGCACAGGTGATTTTCGAAGGGGGACGGCACACCGTACTCCCAGGGAATACCGTAACAGCAGCCGTATACGGCACAGCCGATTTTCGAGCAGCCGAGAAGCAGAAAGGTTCCCGGAGCAAAAACGTCACTTATCAGCTTGAAATCTCCCCCAAGGTACTTTACGGGGAAGTACAGAAAAAGGGGCATAAAGAGAAGTCCCCCGAAAATTCGCATACGGCTTATGTTATAGGAAAGACCTGTCAGGGACATTACAAAATTCTGAAGCTGTCCCATAAGAAGGGCTCCGAAAAAGCCGAAGAAGAGAGCAAGAAATATAAATATTTTAAGGGCCTTTGGGGGAAGCTCCCGTTTCCTTCCGAGCCGATATCCGCAGATTGCCGAAAGCAGTGCGCCGAGAGCAATTGCAAGATAATATATTGAAAGCTTTATATCCATATTACTGCATAGAGAAATCTGCGTAGATATCTGACTCTATATAGTCAACGTCCATAAGACGGCAGAGCTCCAATTCGTGGGGCTGATTTGCAGTCCAGAGAGCAACCTTGAGCCCCTTTTCGTGGAAGCGGTCAACAAGTCTTTTGTAAATACCCGAATGTGCCATATCAATATCGAAGCCAAGCTCGAGGCACTTGTAAACATCCTCGTCAGGCTCACCGCAGGTAAGCATTATCTGCAAATCGGGGAATGCCTTGTGTGCACGGATGAGATTATCAAGGTCAAAGGACTGCAGGGAGCACATTTTAAGGTCATAGACCTCTTCTGCCATACGGAAGGCTTCGTCTATTTTTTCATCGGGGAAATGCCCCTTGAACTCAATGAAGCAGACCATATTGCCGTCACGGCAGATTTCAAGATAACGGCGGAAGGTACAGATGTGAAGCTCAGTATCCGTAAACCTGTTAAGCAGGGGCTTGGCGGAAAGCTCCTCAAAGGTGGCATCGGATACTGCAAGCTCCGTACCGTCAAAGAAAACTGCAGTTTCGTTGTGATTTACAACAAGAACGCCGTCCTTTGTAATACGCACGTCAGTTTCAATTCCGCCCGAGCCGTGCTGTACAGCCTTGAGGAATGCCTCCTCCGTATTCTGTAAATATTTTCCGCTGAAGCCTCTGTGGGCAATGAAGCAGGGATTTGTCATAGGTTATTCTCCTTCATAAATTGAGATATGTTTTTATAGAATGCGTAAAAGCCCAGATCATTGGGGTGGCAGGTGTCAACGGTAGCATTGCGAAGACCGATTTCATCATAAAAATGTCCTCCGTCCAGGAAATATACGTTTTTATCTCCGGCGGCACGGGCATTTTCACAGGTTTTCTTAATAACCGCCCTGCGCTTTTCAATTTCCTCCTTGCCGAAGTGTCCGTCCGCAACGCTGAGCATAAGAACGGGAGTATCGGGCTGAAGGCTCCTGAACTCCTTGAAAAATCTCTCGTGGGTATCACGAAGATAAGCTGAGTCAGGTGCATTGTGGTCGTAATCATACACAAAAAGACTCATAGGGAGTCTGCCTATGTAGTCAGCCATAGGCTTTTCCGCCTTACAGCTGCCCGAAAAGCCGAGATTTATTGTCTCACGGTTAAGCTCACGCATAATGATATTTGTATATGCATTGCCGGGATGTGAGGCACAGCCGCCCTGAGTGATTGACGAGCCGTAGAAAACCACGGGCAGTCTGCTTTCAAATTTATTACCCTCTGAAACGGCAGCCGTCTCCTCCAGGGATATATATAATTCTTTAACATTATTATATAAGGGGAAGAGAATCATAATATCCTTTTCGCCCTTTGAAAGATGCAGCTCCGATGACCAGGTTCCCTTGTATTCTTCAACCGAGGGAGCACGGAAAACACCGCAAAACTCCCCGTCACAGTAAATGCTGAAGGATGACGAGCCCGTAAGAGGCATATGATTCATAAGACACAGGTCGGGAAGAGTTGCCGTAAGGATGATTCTTTCCGTGTCACTCTTAAAACGAAGACAGCCGCCTGCGGTATTGAAGTTAAGCGCCTTTACGCCGTCGGAAACCGTATCCGCAACCTCAATATCCATACGGTAAAAGCCCCGTTCCCCGTATTTCAGCCCGTAAAGAGAAAAGGGCGCACGGTGTATATCATATGTTCTCATACCCGAAAACTCAGGCAGGGAGGATTTAAAATTTTTATCAATTTCTTCTATTCTTTTCATATCATTCAATTATTATCTTATTTGTTCCCGATGTAAGGGCAATTTCTGTATTCTTATACTTAAACGTTCCGTCGGCAGGGAGTCTGATATCAAAATATGCACGGCTTCCCGTATACTCCGCAGAAACGGAGATTTCACCTGCAGGCACGGTGATTTTACCGCTGAATTTTCCCACAGCCTTTATATCAACGGGAGCAATCAGGATTTTTTCATAGCCGCAGCTGTCCTTCTCCTGATTTATACCGAGAATATATCTGAAAAGGTAAGCCACAACCGCACCGAACATAGGATGTGAGTGGGAGCGCTTTCCCGTCCAGTATTCCCAAAGGGTAGTAGCACCCTGATTCATAAGATTGCCGAAGGAATATTTACCCTCACTTGAAAGAAGCCTGAACGCAAGGTCTCCCCTGCCGTGGGTAAAGAGAACCCTTGTGAGAATATCCGTTCCGAAAATACCCGTGTTGTAATAAAGGTGCTTTTCGTCATATACCTTTATCATATTATTAAAGGTCTTCTTAGTGCCGAGTCCAAGGTCAACCGCAAATGCGTTTGCGCCCTGAATATTGCGGGCAAAGTCTCCCGTCTCGGGATTATAATAGGTTTTTGTAAGGGCATCAACAAGGATTTTTCTCTTTTCCTTATATTCCTTTACCTCTTCACGGGGAAGCTTCAGCACATTTTTACAGAAGAGAATTTCATCAATATACTTTATGTAGAAATATGTATTAACAAAGCGAGGGGGAATTTTAATCTTCGTAGGAGTGCACCAGTCCCCGAGACACCACTCAATGGGCACATCCGTTGAAACAAGATTTCCTCTCGAATGATTATCAAGGAAGCGGAAGTATTCCTTCATCTGCGGATACAGCTTTATCATAAAAGAGGGGTCACCGTAGTGCTTATAGTACATAAACGGCACGTGAACTATTGCACCGCCCCATCCGCCGGG
>JAZNAI010000100.1:0-2003 GCA_045586465.1 Acutalibacteraceae bacterium
GGTATTTCTGTTGACGAATATACGGTTTGGACTCCCGAGGGAGATATTTATGCCCTTGCCGCAGGAACCCTTAATAACGAGCTTCATAAGGCTCTCGGCAGAAGCATCCCCGTTGAAAAAAGAGCCGAAAAGACATTTGTAATAGAAGAGGACTTAAATGCTGACGATACCTTCACCCTTAAGGTTGAAAACGGCAACGTTTATCTTACGGGCTCTGACAGCATCGGCATTTCAAGAGGCATTGCCGCCTTTGCAGATGAAGTGCTTCTGATTGCTGACGGCAAGTACGATTTTGCCGACGGCTACACCTACACAAGGACATTTTCGGACTACGTAACCTATGAGCAGTTCGGCGCTGTCGGTGACGGTAAGACCGACGACCTTGAGGCAATTGTCAGAACCCACGAATACGCAAATGCCAATAATCTCACCGTGCTGGCAAAAGAAACCGCCGCCTACTACATCGGCGGCAAGGCAAAAACCGCTGTCATAAAAACCGATACGGACTGGTCAACGGCACGCTTCATAATTGACGATACAAGCGTTGAAAAAATCGGTTCCTGGATATTCAATGTTGCCCCCTCTGAAGGCTCATATTCAATTACAGAAAAAGTCTCCCCCCTTAAAATAGATGCAGTAAGCATCGGTACAACCCTCCCCGGTGAAAGCCTTGTAGTACTCACGGACTCCAACGTAAAGAGATACATCCGCAAGGGTGCAAATCAGAACTCGGGCAGCAATCAGTCCGATGTTATTCTTGTCGATAAAGACGGTAACATCTCCCCCGACACTCCCCTTATCTGGGATTTTGATGCAGTAACGGGCGCTACGGTTTATCCCGTTGACAAAGAAACCCTCACAATAAAGGGCGGCAGATTCACGACTATAGCAAACGCCGCCCCCTCGGAATACACCTACTATACAAGAGGTATTCAGGTAAGACGCTCAAACACAGTTATTGACGGCATTTACCACGACGTTATAAATGAAGGCAAAACGGGTGCTCCCTATTCCGCATTCGTAAGCCTCTCCTGCTGTGCAAACGTAACGGTCAAGAACGGCACCTTCACGGGTCACAAGAAGTATGCAACCATAGGCTCTGCCGGCACCTCCGTACAGATGGGCACTTATGACATCGGAGCTGCAACCGCCGTTAACGCAACATTTCTTAACTGCAAGCAGACAAATGACATCACAGACGGTGATTACTGGGGAATTGCAGGCACAAACTACTGCAAGAATCTTACTTACGACGGATGTGCCTTCTCCCGTTTTGATGCTCATCAGGGTGTAAGAAATGCCACAATTAAAAACTCCGTTCTCGGTCACCACGGCATAAAGCTTATCGGTATGGGTACTGCCCTTATTGAAAACACAACCGTTGTTTCAGGAAGCTTCGTTGACCTCAGAGGAGACTACGGTTCCACCTGGAACGGGGACCTTATTATAAGAAACTGCAAATTCTATCCCACAGGCATTGAAAACAACATCGTAAATGCAGAAAACTCCGAGGATCACGATTTCGGCTACACCTGCTATCTTCCTCAGAGGGTCCAAATAGACGGCTTCTTTATCCACAGCGTCGGCTTCAATTTCGTGTTCTCTATGGTGAATTCCAAGCACCTTACAAGCTCCTACGAGGCAAAATATCCCGTCGTAGCACCCAAGGAAATTACCGTAAAGAATTTCTCGGACCTTAGCACCTCCAACCTCTTCGTCTCCCCCAACACGGCAATTTTCGAGGTTGATATGTTAGCATAAAAGCCTTCCCAAAAATCCCACAAAAAAATCCCCATCGCTCCCGATGGGGATTTTTTCTGTTTCATCAGGATTTACACCTTTGGTTTCCTTGACCTTCAGTGAGGACATGCTTGCCGACACAAATACTGCAGAAAGCGAAATTATACGCTCCGCCGAAATACTGCACACAGAAAAAAGCTTAATCCGCAAGCCTTTTCTTTATGTAGATTGCGTATGCTACGGGAATGATTGTCAGGAATATG
>JAZNAI010000101.1:0-9266 GCA_045586465.1 Acutalibacteraceae bacterium
CCACCCTTTTCAGTATCCTCTCTTGCGCTTTCAAGTCTGCCCTTTGAGCCGTAAATTGAATACCATACAGAATTTCTTGCAGGGCCTACACCGTGAACGCTCTTAACAACAGCACCGTTTTCAAGGGTTACCATTTCAACTGCCATAGCGCCGGCGTATGCTCCCATACGGTACATTCTGTCATTGAAGGGAATTTCAAAGCCCGAAACCTTAACGGGACGAAGACCTGTTATGTGAACAAGGGGACCGAGGGAATGAGTGCAGTAATAGAATGCGCTCATTGTGTTTCTCCAATGATTGGGGTCGCAGTTTGTATAACCGTGCCAGCCGGGCTCACAGTTGTGAATATATTCGCCCTCGCCGTATTCGAACTTACCGAGATTTCCTTCCTTATACTGAATTCTCATTTCACGGGGTGCAGGCATATAGCAGTAATTTTCGGCATAGGCATAAATCTTGCCCGTTTCCTCAACCGCCTCAATAAGCTCAACAGCTTCCTTAAGGTGCTGGCAGGGTAAAACCTCACTTAATACGTGCTTACCCTCCTTCATAGCCTTTATTGCAAGAGGTGCGTGCTCGTTTGCGAAGTTTGCAAGAACAACACCGTCCATATCGTGCTTTATAAACTCATCGAAATTGTCGTAGTATGTAATTCCGTCCTCACCGTATTTTTCCTTTGCCTTGGAAAGGAAATCGGGGGCATTGTCGCAGATTGCAACAACGTCGCAGTTAAAGCCCGTCTTGCAGTAATTGAGCATTGTCTGTCCTCTTCTTGCACCTACAACACCGATTTTAACTCTTTTTGCAAGACCCTCCCTGTAAATCTTTTTGTAAAGAGTACAGTCCTCATAAAGCATATCGACGCTGTCGATTTTATACTCCTCAAGAACCTTCTGCCAGCGCTCCTCCATACCCATTTCGTACTGTACGGGAAGAAATCCCGAGGTAAGATAGCTCTTTACCGCTCCCTTTCTCCACTCGTCCGTTGTAAGGTAGATGTGGTGAACGCCCTCGTTTGCAAGCTTGTAGATGCACATATTGTTAAGGTATTTGCCGAGGCCCTTGCCTCTGAATTCGGTCTTCATACCAACCATATGCATATCGCCTACACCGTCCTGATTGATAGCGGTGATTGTGCCTACGTGCTCACCGTTATAATCAAGGAAGAAGCAGTCCGTGTAAGGGTTGCAATGCTCGTCACCTGCTATGCAGTCATCGAAAAACTCGGGCTTGGTGTCATCGCCTACAAGTCCGTTTTTACAGCATTCAACCCAGGCAGCCTTATCCTCTTCGGTTTTATAGGTAGAAAATGAATATCCCTCGGGAAGAGGAAGAAGCTCCACTTTCTTGTCATTGATCCAGAACATTTTTAACTGTGCCAAATGATATCACTCCGTTTATTTTATTTATATATAATAAGAATATCACACAGAAAAACCGCAGTCAATTGTTTTGTTTATAAAAGATTGGTTTGACAGACCGATTTTTGTGTGGTATTGTTAATTTATAATAAACGAAAAGGAGAACATCTATGAAAAAATTTATAAGTATTTCTCTTTGCATCTTAATGATGCTTTCCGTATGCGTAATTTCTCCCGTGAGCCTTGCGGCAACGGGCAACACATACTATGTTGACTCAATTGGCGGTGACAACACGGCAAAGGGTACCTCTCCCGAGGAAGCCTGGAAGGACCTTGAAGGCTTCGCAAACTGTTCTGAGCCTCTGGAGGGCGGCGATACCGTGCTTTTCAAGTGCGGCGGCACCTATGAATGCTGTGTGACGCTTGAAGATATCAAGGGCACAAAGGATGCTCCTTTTACAATTTCCTCCTACGGCGAGGGCGAAAGACCCCTTCTCAGAACAGATAATGCTGACGAGGTTTTCACCTTTGTTGACTGCTCTTACATTACTGTTTCAGATCTTCAGATTACGGCTCCCAACGGCGGCGGTATCTGGATTGACACAATTAATTCCGAAAGCGTCGGAATTACCATTGATAACGTTTATTTCTACGGCCTTCCCAACGGCAAGGTAACAGGCAGAGACGATTTTTCAAGAGGTGCGGCACCTGCACGTGCAGCGGTTATGGTAAAGGGGCTTCCCTCACACTCCCGTTATCCCGTAAACGACCTTACCATCAGAAACTGCGAGGTATACGACTCTGCCAACGGCTTTATGATATGGGGATCCTGGAATGACCAGCAGGACCCCTGGAGCGAAAATGCAGTAAAGGACCCGATTTACAATACAGGCGTGCTTGTTGAAGGCTGTTATTTCCACGAAATGGATGCCGAAGCTGTAGTTGTAGGCATCTGTGACGGTGCTCTTGTTACAAACTGCAGAGCTATAAACACCTGTCAGGGCGAGGGACTTGACGAAAACGGAAATATTCAGTATTTCACAGCCGCTATGTGGTTCTGGGGCTCTGAAAACAGTACAATTCAATACTGCGAAATTGCAGGTCAGAAGAACTTCGGCGACGGTATGACCGTTGACTTTGACTCCGATTCAAACAACTGCACCTATCAGTACATTTATTCCCACGACAATATGCGTTTTGTTGTAAATAATGCAAAGAAGGAGCCTCAGAGAAACAACGTCGTAAGATACTGCCTTTCCGTAAATGACAACAAGGGCAGAAGCTCCCTGGCTTCAGGCAACGGTGAAGATAATTTCAAGTTCTACAACAATACAATCATCAACTCCGGTGAAATTCAGTTCTACAATCTTACAAATTCACTTATTGCAAACAACATCTTCGTAGCTCTTGACGGCGCACCCATGAACTGCTACCTTGAGGATGAATTCACCTCAGGAAACACCTACGCAAACAACTGCTATTACAATACACTCAATCTTATGTGCGACCCCTTGGCAATGAATACAGACCCCGGTTTTACAACGGATGAGCTTATTGAAGCATATCAGCTTGCAATTAACTCTCCCCTTATCGGCAAGGGTATGAAGATTGAAGACGGTCTGACAACAGACTTCTTCGGCAACGAGATTGAAAGCTGTAACATCGGCTGTTATATGGGAAAGGGCGAAGAACCCGAGGTTAAAACCGAAAATATCTTTGAAAAGCTCGTAAGATTTATAAGAAACATTATGCAAAGGCTCATACACGAATTCAACGTTATCAAGGAAGATATCGTAGATTTTCTTTCAAAATAATCCGAGAAAAGGAAAAAACTCCCCTACGCCAAAATAATCAGGCACGGAACCGCTTTCGGTAATTCCGTGCCTGTATTTTTTGTTATTTATAAGCCGAAGCATTCACGGTTTGTTCCGTAGAAAATATCGTCGTGACCCGATAATTTTCTGCAGATTTCCTCAAGAAAATCCCAATTATCGAAAAGATCAAATTCGTAGCTGTGACCCCATATATAAAGAAGCTGAGGCTTATCGGGTGCCATTGCAAGAAATTCATCAATCACCGTCATACAATGCTCCGTATCGTTATGATGCACCGTGGGAGAGAAGATATAAAGGTCCTTCTGAAGCTCAAAATTGAAGGTGGGGACCGATGTTCTTGCGTATTTTACTCCCGTGTTTTTTGCAATTATATCTGCCACACGAAGGTCAAAATTCACTCCGCCTCCGGGGTAAGCCATACCGACAACCTCATAACCGCAAAGCTCCGATAATTTAAGTCTGTCCCCTTCGACCTGACGGATAATTTCCTCCTCGGGAAGAGAGGGAAGCATCGGGTGCGTAAGGGTGTGCACGGCTACCTCGTGACCCTTGTAAAGAGAAGCAAGCTCATCGGGACTTATTTTGTTGTGCTGAACGCTTTTCCCGCCGTAGGTCAGCACGTTTTTTGTGCCCAGAAGCTCCGAATTTATATTGAATGTGCCCTTAAGCCCGTATTTATTGAAAACCTCAACAAGCCTTCTGTCCTGAGTTACGCCGTCATCATAGCTGAAGGTGACGGCCTTCATTTTTCCGTTAAACACTTTCTCTTGCCTTCTTTTCTTCGTATTCGTTTATAATTTCTCTCGTTTCAAGCGGTTTATCGGTAATAATACCGTCAACTCCGAGATCAAGAAGCTTCACAATTGTCTTTTTGTCGTTTACTGTCCACACGTTCACCTGAATACCGAGGGCGTGGGCAATATCAACAATCTTCTTGTTTACAACAATTGATGCAGGATGAATTATATCACAGCCGATTTTCTTTACCATAAAGAAGGGATAAAGCACAAGACGGCACACAGACGGATGGGAAATGGGATAAAGGAAAGCTGTTTTGCATCTTGCATCAACCTCCTTGACGGTTTTGAGCACCTCGGGTGAAAAGCTTGAAATAATAACTCTGTCAAGGCAGCCGTATTTTTTTACGGATTTAAGAGTTTCTTCAACTAATCGGCTTATATTGCTGTCCTTGGGACATTTAAGCTCAATGTTTATTATTTCGCAGGTGCTTGCAGACGCAACCTCAAGAAATTCATCAAGAGTGGGAAGAGGCGTTTCTCTGAAATCCTCGGAGAAGTAAGAACCGAAATCAAACTTTTTAAGCTCCTCGAGGGTATATGAGGTTATCTCTCCCCTGCCGTCTGAGGTTGCATCAATGGTATAATTGTGACAGATAACGGGAATACCGTCCTTTGTGAGGTGCACGTCGGTTTCGAAGCCGTCGGTACCCTCGTTGATTGCAGTTATAAAGGCAGGCAGAGTATTCTGCGGAGCCTTTTTATTTGCGCCTCTGTGCGCTATTACTTTACAACCCATAGTTATCTCCTCTTAATTAACTGCTCCGGGTAAAATCTCAACGTTACCCATAATAAGTGCATCTGAATTTTCGGATGAGGGGGCATCGGAATAGAAATTCTTCTCGAATGCTTTGAAGGATTCCTTTCCTGGGGTACCTGCAAATCTTACGGTTGAATAAACCGATTTCTCGTTTTTTCCGTCCGTATAAGTGAAGGCAAAAAGATAGTAAACTGTGCCCTCGCTTATCTGTGCAATACAGCCGATGTCCGTAACCGTTATTTTCTTATCGGTATTTATTCCTCTGAAATAATCTATATATACCTTTGCGGAGGCTGCGGCATCCGCTTCAATTTTTTCATATTCCGCATATTTTGTCCGAACGGGCTCAAAAATTTTCTCGTATTCTGCCTTAAGTGCTGTGTCGCAGGCGGAAAACGCTTCGGAAAGAGCCTTGTAGCTGTCGGTTATTTCGCTTTTCTTCGTGCCGTATTCCGAAAGAGCCGTATTTATTGTATCAAGAACACTCTGTGCATCCCTGTTGAATTCCTTGAGAAGCTCAAGATTCTTTCTTGCAAGCTCAAGCGGCTTGAAAAACACCTTCTCTTTATCCTTTTGGGGAAGCTTGGTGTAAGAGTCCTCCGCCTCAAGGATAAGACTTTCCTTTTCAAGTGTAATTTCACCTATAGCTGCAATTTTTTCTTCAACCGCTTTTACTTCGGCACTCTTCATACAGGATGAAAAACACAGAACAACAGCGATAAGTGTCAGAAAAACACAGGTAATTTTTTTCATAAAAACACGCCTTTCGGGGAATATATAATATTTTATCACAAATACCAAGGGCATTACTGCACAAATATATAATAACATTTTGTGCAAATTATATCCTTATTTAGTATTTATACAAAAATTCAGTATTGACAATATGTAGAAAATGCTGTATCATAAGTTTTAGTAATAAATAATTGATTTTAATAATTTTTTGTAATCGGTGAAGAAAATGGACGTCAGAAACTTAAAAACCTTCTTAAAGGTATCGGAACTCAACAATTTCACAAAAGCAGCTATGGTGCTGGGATATTCGCAGTCTGCCGTTACGGTACAGATGCAGCAGCTGGAAACAGAGCTCGGCGTACCGCTTTTTGACAGAATCGGAAAAAACATAAAGCTCACCCAGTTCGGCCTTAACTTTATTGAGTATGCAAACGGTGTCATTGAAGCAATTGAAAAGGCTCAGAATTTTGCAACACAAAGCGAGGATATGAAGGGAACAATCCGTTTCGGTCTTGTTGACTCAATCTTAAAATCCTGCTTTATTCCGATTTTCCCTGAGTTCAACCGCCGTTATCCCCACATAAATTTAAGCATTTTTGTAGGCTCCGCAAGAGAAATAGAGGCAAAAGTAAGAGCAAACGAGCTTGATTTGTGCTATATGCTCGACTACAAGGTACCGAGAAAAGAATGGGTGCGTGTGCGTGAAGAGGTTGAACCCATCATTTTCGTAACTAACCCCGAAAACCCCATTGCAGACAAGGTCGAGGTAAGCTTTGAGGAAATCATTAACGAAAAGCTTATCCTTATGCCTCAGGGAGAGGGCTACAGATATCTTTTCGACGACGAGCTTGCAAAGAGAAATCTTTTCGTCTCTCCCTCAATTGAAATTGCAAATACGGATACGATTATGAGACTTACAAGAACCTCAAATTACGTAACAATGCTTCCCGTGTTTGAGGTAAGAAAGAGTATTGAAGAGGGCTCTCTCAAGAAAATCAATGTGCCCGACTGTGACTTCAATCAGTGGTCTCAGCTTGCCTATCTCAAGGGCAAGGCTATGACTCCTCAGCTTCAGGTGTTCATTGACACAATCCTTGAGCTCCTCCCTCCCATAAGATAAAACTTAAGGCATAAAACTGCGACAAACGTAGTTTTATGCCCGCTTTTTTTATTATATGCTTTTTTACAGCCAGAGAGTGTTGTCCTCAAGTCCGACAGAGGCTCTTAAAATAAATCTTGCATCGTTGGCTGTGACGGCATTGTCCTTGTCAACGTCCGATGCCTTGAAATATGCGGATGCGGAAGAAAAGCTTTCAAGACCTACAGCCGCTCTGAGGGCTGTTCTTGCATCGGAGGCGGAAAGCTCTGCATCTCCGTCCGCATCGCCTATAACCACAATTTCCTGCTTCGAGCCGTCGGGTAATATAAGCACCATTCCCGTTGCGGCAAAGTCTCTGTCGCCGACTGTCTTTCCGTTTTTGTCATAAACAGTACATCCTGCGGGAGCAGACCGGAAAAGCTCCGTTATCAACTTCCCTACAATTATACGGACGTTTACTCCGTCCGACACCATATAGTCTGAGGGAGCAAAGGTCAGGTCAAGCTTCGGGATTTCCTCGTGACCCGAAATATATTTTTCACAGCCGTTACAGAAAACACCCTCTGTATAACCCACATTGCTGACTGTAGGGGGAATCTCCTTATGCACGGCGGTGTTTTTGTGAATACAGTTAACCGTTACCCTGCAGACTGCCGAATAGACCTTTCCGTTATAGGTAAATTCTGCGGTAACATCAGCCGTTCCTCTTTTTACACCGGTTATTTTGCCGTCAGCTGCCGTGATATCGGAAGAAGAGCTTCTCCACGTGATATTCTGCCCTGCAGGGTCCGTTGAAGCGCTGAGGCTTACGGTTTCGTCTTCGTTGATGCTGATGCTTTCGGGAAGGGTTACGGCAGGCACCTTTACCGTAACGGTAAAATCTGCCTTGAAGTCCTTATAGGAAGCAGTTACCGTCTTTTCCCCGGCAGAAGTGCTGTCAAAGCCCGAAAAGCTGACACAGTCCTCTAAAACCTCGCTTGTGTTATCCGTATAATAAGCCGTAACGGTTGTTTTATCTGTATTGAAGCTGTCCCCGAGATAATAAACATCCTCACCCTTCACCTCAATATACTGAAGTATGTGGGATATGTTGCTGTAAGGGGCTGTCTCACGCTTCAGGTAGGTATAATCCCCGCCTGCAGGAGCCGTGTTAACTTCATATATAAGATTTCCGTCCTTATAGGTAAAGCCGTAAATTGAAAAACCTTCGTGAAGATAAGGGGTATAGATTTTTTCGCATTCTCCCGTTTCTGCGGTGTATTTATAAATACTGTCGGAAACTGAGCAGAAAAGCTCACCGCCGGCAGAGGAAAGACGGGAGTAATTACCTGCCCAATATGAGTATCCGCCTGCAGTCCACATATCCGATACACTTATGAGAGGAGTATCGTTTCCGAGGCACCGAAGCTCTGCGCTTCTGTTGTCTATATAATAAATCTTATTGCCCACAAGCTGAAATTCCGTGTCGGAATTACCCCAGTAGTAATTGTCATACTTCGTATCTGTGGGGGTACTGTCAAAGTCATAGGCATTATGATCCCGGTTTCTGAGAGTGTTTGTGGAAACAAGGAAGTTTTTGTGATGAAGTGCTCCCGAAACGTTTCTCAGGTCCTCCTTCTCCCAGTTGATATCATCAAAGGTTACATCAACGTGGTAGGGCTTGCCGTCAATATAAACTATATTCCAGGCGTGGTTGAGCTTACCGGAGGAGACGTAATAATTCTTTATGCCCACACGGTTAAGCAGATACATATACGCCATAGCATAGCCCTGACAGACGGAGGAGCCGTTGGCAAGTGCGCCGTATGCGGTATGCTCAATGTCCGTGATGTCCGTATAAAAGGGATATTCGTTATAAACACAGAGTCTGTCGTGGAGAAGAAGAGCCTTATACTCATCGGAAAGAGCGGAATTATTCTCTATTCCCGAAAGAAGGCGGTCCGCACCGGCCTTCATTCTTCCGAAGCATTCAGCATATTCTTCGGGAGTGTCCGCAAAATCACGGTAGCCGAGATGCAGAAAAAGAAGCTGTGTGCCGTCGTGGGAGCTTCCTAAGTCATACACATTAAATGCCTCGGGCAGATTGTAAAAAATGAAATCGACAACATTTTCCCAGGCAGAATGAGGCAGCTTCAGAGAGGAAATATCAATAAGCACATTGGTCTTCCCTATATTTTCAATAAGAATCTCCCTGAATACCTCCGTGTTGACCCATTTCGAAAGAGTGGCTTCCGTTTCTTTGCAATCGGAATCTGAAAGCCTCAGCTCGGGAGTGACACGCTCAGACAGCACGACTTCGTCCCCGTAGGCAGAAGAGGTAAGAGGCAGACAGCAGATTACAACAAGCACCGCCGTTAATATAGAGATTGTTTTCTTAAATAACATTCCATCACCCGAAAATTATATTCATTTTCAGTTTAGCATATATGCATACATTTTTTCAACATAAAAAATACGGGAACAGAGGTAACTGCTCCCGTAAATCACTTATTTCATTTTTTCCTGAAGGAATTTTACCGCTAAACCGATATCTCTTGCAGGGTCGTCGCCGACTTCTCTTTCGATTGTAAGGAAGCCCTTATAACCGATGTCCTCAAGTGCTGCGAGATACTTATCCCAGGGCACACTGCCTTCACCGAGAGGTACCTCTTCAAAGGAAGGAGCTGTTACAAGTGCATC
>JAZNAI010000102.1:0-1998 GCA_045586465.1 Acutalibacteraceae bacterium
TGTATTTTATATCTAAAAGCACTCTATCAGTCACTTTAAGAAGCTTTCGGATATTTTCCGAATAGAGACTGCCCGAGGTATCAAGGCAGGTATTTATGCCGTTTTTACGGCAAAGAGAGAATATTTCTTCCGAAAACTCAGTCTGCAGAAGAGGCTCGCCTCCCGTAAGGGTGATTCCTCCCTCTTTCCCGAAATACGCCCTGTATCTTAAGGCCTTATTTACAATTTCCTCTGCGGTGTACTCCGTTCCTGCCTTCATATCCCAGGTGTCGGGATTGTGACAGCACTTACACCTTAGATTACACCCCTGCAGAAACACAGCAAAACGAACCCCGGGACCGTCAACGGTGCCGAGGCTCTGAATGGAATGTACTCTGCCCTTAATCATACGCTTTCGTGGAAGGTACGGCTGATAACCTCACGCTGTTGCTCACGGGAGAGCTTATTGAAGTTAACTGCGTAGCCCGAAACACGGATTGTAAGATTGGGATAATCGTCGGGGTTTTCGTAAGCCTTTATAAGGGTCTCACGGTTAAGAACATTTACGTTTATGTGGTGTGCCTTCCGGGAGAAGTAGCCGTCAAGGATATTCACAAGGTTAGAAACTCTGTCTTCTTCCGTCTTTCCCAGAGCCTCCGGAGTAATTGTGAAGGTATTTGATATACCGTCACGGCAGTCCTCATAATCTATCTTTGAAACGGAGTTAAGAGAAGCAAGTGCACCGTTTTCCTCACGGTTGTGCATGGGGTTTGCGCCGGGAGCAAATGCCTGTCCCGCTTTTCTTCCGTCGGGTGTAGCACCCGTGTGCTTGCCGTACATAACGTTTGAAGTGATTGTGAGCACGGAAAGGGTGTGGATTGCATTTCTGTAGGCGGGAGTTTTTCTGAGCTCGGTAATTACCTTATGAGCCATATCACGGGCAATAAGGTCAACTCTGTCATCATCGTTTCCGTACTTGGGGAACTCGCCCTCTGTTCTGAAATCGGTTATGAAGCCGAGTTCATCCTTCACGGGATAAACCTTCGCATACTTAATAGCGGAAAGAGAGTCTGCAAGCACGGAAAAGCCTGCAACACCGAATGCCATAAAACGTGTAACCTCTGTATCGTGCAGAGCCATCTGTGTTTTTTCGTAAGCATACTTGTCGTGCATATAGTGAATAACGTTCATTGTGTTTACATAGAGTTTGCAAAGCCACTCGAGGTAAACATCAACACGGTTCATAACCTCGTCAAAGCACAGGGTCTCGCCGTCCATAACGGGCATCTGAGGTCCTATGTGAATACCGCTTGTGGTGTCAAAACCGCCGTTGATTGCCACAAGAAGAAGCTTTGCAAGGTTGCATCTGGCACCGAAAAACTGCATCTGCTTGCCTACCTCCATAGCGGAAACACAGCAGGCAATTGCATAGTCATCCCCGTGGTGAGGACGCATTATATCGTCATTTTCATACTGAATTGAGTCTGTATCACAGGAAACCTTGGCACAGAATTTTTTGAAGCCCTCGGGAAGGGAATTTGACCACAATACGGTAAGATTGGGCTCTGAGGAGGAGCCGAGAGTATAAAGGGTATTAAGCATACGGAAGGTGTTCTTTGTAACAAGGGTTCTGCCGTCCTTGCCCATACCGCCGAGGGATTCGGTAATCCACATAGGGTCTCCGCCGAAAAGCTCGTTGTATTCGGGAGTGCGAAGGTGTCTTGCTATACGGAGCTTAATTACAAAATCGTCCATAAGCTCCTGTGCTCCCTCTTCCGTAAGAATGCCTCTTTCAATATCTCTTTCAATGTAAATGTCAAAGAATGTGCTGACACGACCTAAGGACATAGCAGCGCCGTTCTGCTCCTTTATAGCGGCAAGATATGCAAAATAAGTCCATTGAATAGCTTCCTTTGCATCCTTTGCAGGCTCGGAAATGTCAAAGCCGTACATTGCAGCCATTTCCTTAAGATAGCCGAGGAAGGTAATCTGCTGAAAAAGCTCCTCGGACAGACGGAT
>JAZNAI010000103.1:0-10255 GCA_045586465.1 Acutalibacteraceae bacterium
TAAAAGAGGGGTCACCGTAGTGCTTATAGTACATAAACGGCACGTGAACTATTGCACCGCCCCATCCGCCGGGGCCGCCGCCCGAACGGACATAAGGTGCGGTATTCTGCACGTGTCCCGAAACTCTGTCCTGACAGTCGGAGATATCCTCTATCCACTTATCGTAGAATTTTCTTGCATCAACAGTTGCCATAACGGCATCGCAGGCAAGCTGTCCGTCACCGGTGTAGCCTCTTCTTTCAAGATGGGGACAGTCCGAGGGAATACCCGTGTGCATATTTGAAAGCTGTGTGTTTATAAAAGCATCGTAAAGCCACTTAAGGACCTTGTTATCGGAATCGAAGGAGGAATTGGCATCCGTATCGGTGTAAATAACGTCAAAGCGGATTACCTTTATGTCAGCAGGAACTCTGAAAAACCTTGAAGCGTGCCAGGTAAATTTCTGACTTGCCTCTCTTTCATAGTCACCGCAGATAAACTCTGCCTCCTGCTCCATAATCTTTGTGGGTTCAAGCTCGTTTTCGGAGGTTTTCTCCTCACTTCCCGTAATTCTTACAACTCTGCCCTTCTCGGCAGGAAGAGCCAGCACGAGATTACCCGTTGTATTCTTACCGATGTCATAAATTTTATAGTCATCGGTTACCTTTATAATAGCAGGAGAAATGACTTCCTTTACTCTGTCGGGAGGACAGTCGCTTGTCATATAGCGTGTTTCGGGGAATTCGCAGACCTGAGCCTTTTCCCAGGACGAGCAGTCAGCCTCGGCAATCAGCCAGTTGTCGTCATAGTCCGTAAAGTCCTGAGTTTCGCCCTCTGTGAGGTCGTATTTCTTTATAAAGCCTTCCTTGCAGACAACATCCCCGTCGGAATTGATATTTGTAACATTGCCCTTTGAATCAGTAAGGGTAAGAGAGAAAATAAGCTTTTTTGTGCCGAAATTTTCGTGGTGACAGGAAGCATACCAACCATCCCCGAGCATAAAGCAGATACAGTTTCTGCCGTCCTTAATAAGATGAGTCACATCATACTGAGAAACGTATATTCTGTAGGCAAGCTCCTCGGGCCATATTCCGTATGCACGGGTAAGAGTTCTTTTATGAAATTCGGTATTAAGAGGAAGAAATCTGTCCTCGGAAATAAGCCTTCCGTTTATATATCCTTCAAAAAAGCCGAGACCTATTACTGAAAGCTCAGCCTTTACAACGTTCCTTGCCCTGAAGTCCTTTCTTGCAAGAACAGAAGCAAAGCTCTCGGGGAAGGTCACCCAGGAAGCCGAGCCGAAATATTTTTCCTTTGTCATAACAGCACCGCCCTTATCCTTATTAATTATATAATATCCCCTGAGATTAAAAAATACAATACCTCAGGGGATAATTATTACGGTAATTTAATTGTAATTTCGTGTGCACCCTCGGAAATCTCCGTACCTGCCATATAGCCTGCTATGGTAAGCACTTCTGCTTCGGTGCCGTCGATTTCAATTTTAACATCCTTTGCAGGCAGAGAAATAACAAGCACGCCGTCCTTTACGGAGCTTACGGTGCCCTTTATTTCCTTTTTGCCGAAATCGGTGATTACACACTCACTCTTACGGATATTTTCAATACCTCGGAGAAATTCCGTTGCATGAAGAGAATATCCCTCAACGGAATCTCTGTTCAGAATACCGTTGCCCCATATTACGTCGCCGCTGCCCGAGATACGTTTAAAAATTTCATTGGTAAAGGCGTGACCCGAAAGACTCATATCAATATTCAGGACATCTTTTTCAGCAACGTAGAAAAGAGGAAGAACAGCCTCGTTTTCCTGAACATAGAACTTCCCTGCCGTGCCGACATTTACACATATGTCATCTGTTACGGGAGAGGAATTCACAATATACCTTATACCGAAAAGAGAATTGAGAACGGGGTTGGGTGCATACTCTGAGCTTACGTTTCTTGCATAGATACTCATACCGAGCTTTTTGAAGAAATTATAACAGTCTCCCGACATTGTTGAGGAATAGTGTGAAATTCCGTTGTAGCCGTAAAGCTGTCCGCCGTTATAGCGGTGGTCGGAAAGCTCCACTCTCCAGAATTCATTTTTGTCGGGGTCGGGGTTGTAATTCTCCCTTACAACACTTAAATCCGCATCATTTCTGAGGGTCGATTCTATGGTAACGCATTTTGTGTCGTTGCATATTTTGTGAACCGCATTAGCTCCCGTCTCTGCACAGACAAGTGCACACAAAGCCACGGAAACAATTGCCCTTACGTTGCTTCCCTCCTTAAGGAAGGAAACAATATACCTGTAGCCGCTGTAGGCAATCACAAGACCGAGGAAGGCAAAAATAAAGCTCTGTCTGCCCGGCAGCTGATTAGGAAAATGGAAGCCGTGCCATATAAAATCAAGCAGATTGAAATTAAAGGACAGGAACATAAATACAAAAAGCAGAAGGTAGGAAAGCTTTTTAATAATCTTTTCTTTTGAAAGAATTGCAACAAAGCAGAAAAGAAGAGGCACAATGCCGAAATAGATATTGGGCGCCTCAAATGCAAGAGACGACGGACGGAAGGGCAGAAGCATCATAAGCATTTCTTTTATGCTGTGATAGAATCTGAAAGTGTTTCCGAATCCGAGGTCGGATGCAAGCGTGTTGCCGATTGCCCTCAAAAGCGGGATAAGCACGGGAAGGTTGAGAATTCCCGCAAGAAGAGAGCATATTCCGAAGCGGAAGGCAGAAATGAACATATTTCTGATACCCTTGAACATACACACGGTCTGTAACATATACCACAAGACAGAGAAGAAGCAGACCATAAATGCAATATAGAAGTTTGCGAATATCGTAAGAAAAAGGGCACTGAAATAAAGCCACATCCCTTTTTCGCCTTTTATAAGCTGTTCAATGCCCAGCATTACAAGGGGAAGAAGAATTACCGCATCCATCCACATAAACTGATTTATGAAGGCAAGCGTATATCCCGAAAGCGCATATGCACAAGAAAAGAAGACCATTCCGTAATCTTTTTTGCCGTAGTGAGAAGAAAGATAGTGGAAGAAGGTAAGACCTGCGAGCCCGAAGCGGATGAACACCATCAAATCCACCTGCCCCGGTGTCAGCTCTCCGGGAAGGATAAAAAGCAAAAGCCACAAGGGGCTATTGGTATAGTAAGCACTCTGTGCCGTAAGGTCAAAGCCGAGAGCCCCCGTAAAGGAATAGCTGAAATCAAAGCTTCTGAAGGCACGCTTCATTTCACGGAGCATCGGGAAATACTGTCCCCAGGCATCAATTGCCATAAGGGTGTTTTCTCCGAAGGGTGCAATTTTGCGTGCTATTGCTCCTGCGATTATAAATAAAAAGGGGATGAGAAAAGCAGCTCCGTACCAGGAGAATAAATCAAGCCTTTCATCCCTTGTCAGCGGACTTTTCTTCTCTTTTTTAAAAATAAAAATATCCTTTATAAAAGATTTTACCATAAATTAACTCCGTTATATTTAATAATTCAATTATACCTATAAAGACGCAGTTTACAAGGGAATATTTCTTAATTTCTGATTAAATTTCAAACAAACAAACCATCCGCAGGGAGTTCAGTTCAAAAATTACTCCCTTTACGGATGGTTACAGTTTATTGCTGTGATATTATTTTTTCTCCGATAAACCGAAAATATAATCGGAAGATACACCGTAATAACGGCAAAGCTTAATAATACAGTCAATACGCATATCACGTCTGCCGTTTTCCCAATGACCTACCGTCGCATCAGAAACACCGCAGATTCTTGCAACATCCTCCTGCTTCAGGTCATTATCTATTCTTAAATCTCTGAATTTTTGTCTGTAATCCATAATACGCCCACTCTTATTATTTAAGAGTTACTATCGTAACACCGTTTTCGCCTTCGCCGTAAACACCGAGGCGGAAGGATTTTACGAATTTATTGTTTTTAAGGTGGGACTGCACGGCGGCACGGAGGGCTCCCGTACCTTTACCGTGAATTACGGTAAATTCACCCATATTTGCCATAAGCATGGAATCAAGGAAGCTGTCAAGGGTCAGCAGTGCCTCGTCAACGGTCATACCACGAAGGTCACAGCAGTTGTCCGCACTTGCCGTAAGACGGGATTCCATTGAACCGCTTCTTGACATTGATGCGGTCTTCTGTTTATGCTCTTTCTTTTTCTCTATAAGACGGAGCTTATTTACGTCAACTCTCATTCTCATAGCGCCCGAAAGCACCTCAACCTGATTTCTTTTATCGGGAAGAGACAGCACGCTTGCCTCTTTGCCAAGCTGTGTCAGAAGCACGGCATCTCCCACTTTAAGAGGACGGGGCAATGTATAATCGTCATCCTCATAAAGAGAGGTCGTAACGGGATTTACCGCCGTATCAATATCGGAAAGACCCTTTTTCATTGCGGATTTTGCTTTTCTTGCAAGCTCACCTGCATCCTTGACAGTCTTCATTTCTTTTCTGAGCTTGTCAATTTCCATAAGAAGAGTGTTTGCCTCTCTTCTTGCCTTTTCCGTTATTTTAAGAGCCTCGCCCTGAGCCTTTTCGTATTCCTTCTGTCGGAGCTCCTCAGCTTCGGCTAATTTTTTCTCAGCAAGACGAAGCTTTTCTTCGTACTCGAGCTTTATTTTTTCAGCTTCGGACTTTTCCTTCTCCATTGAAAGACGGGATTCCTCAAGAGAATCCACAACGTTTTCGAAGCGGATGTTTTCCGTTGAAACAAATTCGTTTGCACGGTCAATCAGCTCTCTGTCAATTCCGAGTCTTTCGGAAATTGCAAAGGCATTGGAGCGTCCGGGCACACCCGTTAAAAGGCGGTAGGTGGGACGAAGGGACTGCACATCAAACTCACAGCTGCCGTTTTCAACTCTCGGAGTTTCGAGAGCGTATGCCTTAAGCTCGGCGTAGTGTGTGGTGGCGGCAATCTTTGCCCCGTTTATATGAAGTCTTTCAAGTATTGCAATTGCAAGAGCGGCGCCCTCAACGGGGTCGGTACCTGCACCCAATTCATCTATGAGCACAAGGCTTTCATCGTCGGCATTCTTTATGATGTCAACTATATTCACCATATGAGATGAAAAGGTTGAAAGTGACTGCTCAATGCTCTGCTCGTCACCGATATCGGCAAAAATCTTCTTGAACACACAGATTCTCGAATTATCCGCCGAAGGAATAAGAAGACCGCAGCAGGCCATAAGGGTAAGAAGACCTACGGTTTTTATAGAAACTGTCTTACCGCCCGTGTTGGGACCCGTGATAACAAGGGTATCAAAGCTCTCACCGAGGGAAATATCTGTCGGTACTACCTTTTTCGGATCGAGAAGAGGATGCCTTGCTTTTTTAAGCTCCGTTATGCCGTCGGTATTGAGAATGGGAACACTTGCCTTCATTTTGTAAGCAAGCTGTGCCTTGGCAAAAATGAGATTCAGTTCAACCAAAGCCTCAAAATTATGCTTTATAGTCCCAGCATACTCGCCTGCAGCCACGGAAAGCTCCATAAGGATTCTTTCAATCTCTTCTCTTTCCTTGCCCTGAAGCACTCTGATTTCGTTATTGGCTTCAACAACTGCCATAGGCTCAATAAACACCGTGGCTCCCGAGCCCGAGGTATCGTGGACAAGTCCCGGCACGTCCGCACGGTGCTCGTTCTTTACGGGCACAACAAATCTGCCGTTTCTCTGAGTGATTATTGCATCCTGCAGAAATTTCTGATAATGAGTGCTTCTTACAAGTCCTTCGAGCTTTTCACGGATGGACTGCGCCTGATTTCTCATTTTTCTTCTTATGTCTGCGAGCTCTCTCGAAGCATTGTCAGCCATTTCCTCATCGCTTAAAATTGAGGTAAAAATGGTATTTTCAAGAGTTCTGTTAGGACAAAGTGAAGAGAAAAACACGTCGAGACAGCTCTCTGCCCCCGGCTGAGAAAATCTCCACTCATAAAGAGAGCGGATAACTCTTAATACCTCTCCTATGTCAAGCAGCTCTCTCATAGTGAGAACACCGCCTGCCTCTGCTCTTGAAAGAGAGGAATTTACGTTTTTTGCGGCACCGAAGGAGGGTCCTCCGAATTTTGCAAGAAGAACATATGCCGCATTTGTCTGATTTATAAGCGCCTGAGCATCGTAAAGTGTGGTTGCGGGCTTTAAGCTTAAAGCCGCCTCCTTGCTGTCCTTTATAGATGCAAGCTCCGAAAGACGGGAGAGCACCTTATCAAGCTCAAGTGCATTAATATGTCTTTGTTCTGTCATTTAAGTCACCGTAAATCATAATTCAGCAGTCCTTGACTGTTAAATTATGATAGTTATATTCGCACCGATGGTGCGAGTTATATTGTGCTGCGCACAGTTTTATTCGGCTACGCCGAGTTATATTTTTGCTTCGCAAAAGTTCAGGAAGCCTGACGGCTTGTTCCGCTTCGCTCTATTAATATAATTCAAGGGCGAAGCCCTTCCGAAACATTTGTCGTAAGGCAAATATATCACTCATTCCGTAGGAATGAATATCACCCGTCTCAGACGGATATCACCGACAACAAGGTTGTCGATATCACTATCATAATTTGTGGGGCAAAAAGCCCGCACAAATTATGATTTATATTTCTGTTCCGCCGAAGGGTCTTATTGCAAGGACGTAGCAGGCGCCCTCACCGAATACTGCCTCGAGGCTTTCCTTGTATTCATCGAGAAGCTCATTGGGAACGAATGCCTGGATTGTACCTGCAAAGCCGCCGCCGTGTACACGCCATGCGCCCTTACCCTTAAGGATAACCTCACTTATTGCAAGTGCAAGGGATACGGGCTGTGAAAGAGGGGTCGAAGAGGAAAATACGTTCTGATTATACATATAGGAGGAATAGCCCGAAGCTATTGTCATAGCCTTGAAGGTATCAAAGTCACCGTTTCTGAGAGCTTCCGCTTCCTTTTCAACTCTCTTGTTATCCTCAAAGAAGTGAATTGCACGAAGAAGCGGTCTTTCCCCGAGCTTTTCCTTAATTCCTGCAACATTTGCAAGAACGTCTGCTTCAGTAATCTCACGAAGGCAGGACTTTCCGAAATAGCCTGCAACAGCTTCCATTTCACGTCTTATTGCGGCATAGTCGTCTGTTAAATCTGCGTGGTCTGCACGGGTATCAACAATACAGAGTGAATGTCCGCAGGAAGCGAAATCGAATTCAACGGGAGTGATAACGGGATTAGCCGGGTCGCAGAAGTCAATCTGAACAAAGGAGCCCACGGAGCAAGCCATCTGGTCCATAAGACCGCAGGGCTTTCCGAAGAATTTATTCTCTGCAAACTGAGCTATCTGTGCAATTTCAACAGGAGAAATCTTACCGTCGTTGTAAAGGTAATTGAGCATTGTGCCCACAAGCACCTCGAAGGATGCTGAGGAGGACATACCGGAGCCCTTAAGTACGTTGTTTACCGTTACGCAGTCAATACCGCCTATGTTGTAGCCCAGCTCCTTAAATCTTGCGGCAACACCTCTGACTAAGGAAGCACTCTTTTCAACCTCCTTCATCTGAGGCTCGAGAATGTTTATGTCAACAATATCACCGGGATAATTTTCGGAATAAACACGGATAAAGTGGTCGTCAGTCTTGACTGCGCAGGCAACAGCATCAAGGTTAATTGCAGCAGCAAGAACCTGACCGTGGTTGTGGTCTGTATGGTTTCCGCAGACCTCTGTTCTGCCGGGAGCGGAGAAGAAGCGGATATCCTCCTTTTCTCCGAACTTTTCTTCAAAAAGATGTGTTATGTGAAGAAATCTTGCTCTTGCCTTTTCTGTATCAGCACCGTAAAGACGGGCAAGTCTTTCATCAAAAGCGCCTGAGGTAATTTCGTTTCTTACAGTATTGAGATTAGCCATATTTATCATTTCCTTTCGGTTTTCTTATCATTTTTCTTTCTTCTGATTTTCCAGGACACTCCAAGGAAGGAGCGGAGCACAAGAAGACATATTGCAGTGAACACTAAAAGCACAATCATCGGCACAAAAAAATCTGCCGAGAAGGGGTCATAAACATTTTCGCCTATGAATGAATAGGATATAAGCTTCGGTATATAAGCTCCCACGGACAGAAGCATATATTTGGGGAAGGAATATTCAAGAGAGCCGTAAAAATGGCTTATTGTATTAATGGGAAGAGAGGGCACCATTCTGAGCGCCAGAAGAATAATGGGATTGCCTTTTCCGTCCTCCTCCATAGCCTCAAGTATGGCAGGATATCTTTTCAGGGCATAGTTTATCGTACCCTCACCCATTTCATATCCCGTATAGTATCTGAAGGCAAAGGTGAACACCATACCGAGAACGTTTATAAGAAATGACTGGTACGGAGGGAACACCATAGCCGTGATGATAAATATGGTGGGATAGGGATACATCATTGAAAGACTTCTTAAAAGGAACAGCAAAAATATAACAATGAGAATAAGGGGACGGCTCTGCAAAGCCGCAACACGCATTTCAAATTCCTGAAGAATATAAAGATACTGGTCATACTTTTCTCTGACGGAATCTATCTGCAGAAGAAAAAGTATAACTGTGAGAGCCGCCGCTACAACAAATGAGGTTACGGCAGACACAAGCAGTATTCTTGATATGGTTTTTTCCTTGCGGACCTTTTTAGTCACATAAATCACCATTTTTCATTATATAACAAATTATACCCACGGTCAACATTAAATAATTATATTAAAAAAAGTTGCGAAATATTAAAATATGTGATAAATTATATCTTGTTATGGAATTTCCCTGTTGCGTGTAGGGGACGGCGTCCTCGGCGTCCCGCAAACAGCAAAACAAAAAAATACAGATGTATTACCCTTGAACAAAATAATTACTGTAACGGAAATAATACGGATTTTTCCGAACGGGATGTCGGGGACGCCATCCCCTACAACAAAAAGACACATTTTTCGTTCTCGGGACATTACATCTCCATCAAATATTTTAAGGAGAAAAATTTATGACAAACATCGTTATTCTCGATTCCGTTACTGCTAATCCCGGAGACCTCAGCTGGGATTTTCTCGAAAAATACGGAAATCTTACGGTTTACGACCGCTCCCCCGTTGATAAAATTTATGAAAGGGCAAAGGATGCGGACATTGTCATTCTCAACAAAACTCCTATGAGCCGTGACACCGTATCAAAGCTCCCCCGTCTTAAAATGATTGCCCTGCTTGCCACGGGCTATAACATAATTGACTGCGAGGCCTGTGACGAATACGGTATTGCCGTTGTGAACATCCCCTCTTACTCTGCCTCTGCCGTGGCTCAGCAGACCTTTGCCTTTATTCTCGAATACGCAAACAGAATCGCCCTTCATTCGGATTCCGTGCTTTCGGGAGAATGGGCAAACTACCCCGATTTCTGCTATATGTTAGCACCCTTAAGAGAACTTCTTGACAAAACAATCGGCATTATCGGCTACGGCAAAATCGGCAGACGTGTGGCTGAAATTGCAAAGGGCTTTGAAATGAATGTTCTCGTGCACACGGCACATCCCGAAAAATACGCAGGGGAAGATATTAATTTCGTTGACAGAGACACACTTCTTTCTCAGTCCGATTTTGTTTCAATTCACTGTCCCCTTACTCCCGAAACGACAAAGATGGTAAACCGTGAATTCATCGCAAAAATGAAGGACGGTGCCTTCCTTGTAAACACCTCAAGAGGCGGTGAGCTTGACGAGGAGGCAGTAAAAGAGGCACTTGATTCGGGAAAGCTCGGCGGTGCAGGTGTTGACGTTCTTTCCGTTGAGCCTCCCACACCCGACAACCCCCTTTTCCACACAAAAAACATCTACATCACTCCCCATATAGCCTGGGCTTCCTACGATACAAGAAAAAGACTTATGCAGATTCTTGAGGAAAACGTGAAGTCTTTTGTAAACGGCACTCCGATTAACGTGGTAAACAACCCCCGTATGTAGTTAATGTGCAGTAATTATTTTCGGTTTTTTCTCGGTTTTTATGGCACTTAACCAAAGTTTTTCCAAGTGGGTGAAATTTTTAACAAAGTCCTTGCAAAGTCGAAAAAAACGGATATAATATACAATGGTAAATTAAGGATTCGCAGTAAATGCGTTTCTAAAAAATGGAGGATATTAATTATGTCAGTTAAAGTTGCAATTAACGGTTTCGGCAGAATCGGACGTCTTGCATTCCGTCAGATGTTCGGTGCAGAAGGCTACGAAGTAGTAGCTATCAATGACCTTACAAAGCCCTCAATGCTTGCTAACCTTCTTAAG
>JAZNAI010000104.1:0-6724 GCA_045586465.1 Acutalibacteraceae bacterium
TGTCTTCCTAAGACCCCTTTGGGCCTCCGACTTGTTTCCTATAACGGGAACAGAAACAGCCTCCTTTACGGCTTTAATTGAAGCTATATCAACGGGAGGAGCATACATCTGTTCCTTAGTTCTTCCGTGAACAGTTATAAATGAAGCTCCGTTTGCTTCAACAGTCTTTGCAAATTCAACACAGTTTTTACTATTATCATCCCAACCCGTTCTGAATTTTACGGAAACGGGAATATCTACGGCAGCGGAAACCGCTTTTGTAATTTTTCCTGCAAGGAGCGGGTCCTTCATAAGAAAGCTTCCAGATTTATTTTTTATTATTTTCGGGGCAGGACAGCCCATATTAATGTCAATTATATCAGGGGAGAAGGAAAGAGCATATCTTGCGGCTTCCGCCATAATCTCAGGCTCATTGCCGAAAATCTGTATTGCTGACGGATGCTCTTTTTCATCAATTTTCATTAATTCCTGAGACTTCTTGTCATTCATACTGACACCCTTAGCACTTACCATTTCGCCTACGGTATAAGCTGCACCGAATTCCTTACATATAACACGGAATGACAAATCAGCAACCCCCGCCATAGGTGCAAGAGCCGCAAAGCCTTCAATTTTAACGTTTCCGATTATCATTTTATCACCAAATTGAATAATAACACAAAAAATTATAAAAATAAAGTAGCCTTTTGATATTTTTTATGTTATAGTATTGTGGAATAAGTATGTAAGGATGAAAGTTAATGAAATACCTTGTTATAGACGGCAACAGTATAATTAACCGTGCTTTTTACGGAATAAAGCTTCTGAACGCAAAGGACGGTCATTTTACTAATGCAATTTACGGCTTTTTCAATATTCTTTTAGGACTTCATGAAAAATATCAGCCTGATGCTGTTATTGCGGCATTTGATGTCCACAAGCCTACATTCCGTCACGAAATGTACGGTGAATACAAGGCAGGTAGAAAAAGTCCTCCGCCCGAGCTTTTAGAGCAATTTGAGCCCCTTAAGAAGCTTCTTACAGCATACGGCTGTAAAATTATCGAGTGCCCCGGCTTTGAGGCTGATGATATTCTCGGAACACTTTCTGTTTCCGTAGGCAAATCAGACCATTGCTACATTGCAACGGGTGACCGTGATTCCCTTCAGTTAGTAAGCGACAACGTTTCCGTGCTTCTTACAACTACTAAAATGGGAAAAACTCAAACTGTCGAATACAACAAGGCTCTTTTGTTCGAAGAATACGGTGTTGAACCCTCGGGGATGATTGAGCTGAAAGCATTGCAGGGGGATAATTCCGACAATATTCCCGGTGTTCCCGGAATCGGCCCCAAAACTGCAGGGGAGCTTATAAAAAAATACAAGACAATTGATAATATTTATGCTGACTTAGATGCAATTGAAGCCACTGCAAGCGTTAAAGCAAAGCTTCTTGCAGGAAAAGACAATGCATTTTTCTCAAGAAAGCTCGGTACTATCTGTCTTGAGGCTCCCGTTGACACCAATATGGAAAATTATCTTACCGATACCCGTGACAACACCTCACTTCTTAAAGAGCTTGCACGTCACGAAATGTTCAAGATAATTTCCCGACTCGGACTTTCCGAGGAAAAATCACAAGCCTTAGCTGATAACAGCAGTACTGAAGCTTCTACGGTCAGATTTTCAGTTGCAGACTGCAATGAAGCATTAACTGTATTAGAAAATGCCGACAGAATATATATTCACCCCTTAACAGACGGTGATTTTATAAGTGCGGTATCATTTATTACTAACGATGAAATTATTACTGTTGAAAACAACTCACTTGCCTTTTCAGCGTTTCTTAAAAAGACACTCGAATCAGACTGCGAAAAATTTACAACCGACATCAAGCAGTTATACTATTTCTGCTATGATAACTCAATTGAGCCGAAAAATATCTTATTTGATATAACGCTCGCATCCTATCTTCTTGATGTCAATTCATCCGATTATTCTCTGCCGTCGCTTGCACTTTCTTACAACGTAAAAGCAGTTACACCCGATTTTTCAGATAACACATCAAAAGAATTCTTTGAAAACAATAAGGTTTACTGTGAAAGTGTTTTCCTGACAAAGATTCTCGCTGACCGATTAAATTCAATCATAACCGAAAGAGAACAGACTCAGCTTCTTAAAGACATCGAAATCCCTCTCTCCCGTGTTCTTGTTGCAATGGAGCGTGAAGGAATGCAGGTTGATACGGACGGCATCAGAAAGTTTTCAGAAAAGCTTTCCTCTGATATTGCCATTCTTGAAAAGGATATTTACAGCCTTGCAGGAGAGGAATTCAACATTAACTCTCCAAAGCAGTTGGGTGTGATTCTTTTTGAAAGATTAGGTCTTCCTGCAAAAAAGAAGACAAAAACGGGTTATTCAACCAATGCAGAGGTTCTTGAAGCCTTGGCAGAGGATTATCCCATTGTATCAAAAATACTTGAATTCAGAACACTTTCAAAGCTTCGTTCCACCTATTGTGAGGGACTTCTCAAGGCTGTAGACTCAGACAGCCGTGTCAGATGCACCTTCAATCAGACTGAAACAAGAACAGGCAGACTTTCATCAACAGAGCCGAATCTGCAGAATATTCCCGTAAGAACACCTCTCGGCAGAGAAATGCGAAAATTCTTCGTTGCCCGTGAAGGCTTCGTTATAATAGATGCCGACTATTCACAGATTGAGCTTCGTGTTCTTGCCGCCCTTTCGGGTGATAAAAATATGATTGAAGCCTTCAACAGCGGTGTAGATATTCACACAGTAACCGCTTCAAAGGTTTTCGGTATTCCGCCCGAAAACGTAACCGGCGAGCTGAGAAGCAAGGCGAAGGCTGTCAATTTCGGTATCGTTTACGGTATCGGCGCATTCTCTCTTGCAAAGGATATAAAATCCACACGTGCCGAAGCTGATTCATTCATAAAATCCTATCTTGCACTTTATTTCTCAGTCAATGATTATCTGAATAAATGTATCACCGATGCAAAGGAAACAGGCTATTCCGTAACATATTTCAAGAGAAGACGATACCTTCCCGAGCTTTCATCTTCAAACGGAATGCTTCGTGCATTCGGCGAAAGAGTTGCACGCAATATGCCGATTCAGGGAACAGCCGCAGACATAATCAAAATTGCTATGATTAATGTTTTTGAACGACTGAAAAAGGAATGTCCCGAGGCACGTCTTATAATGCAGGTGCACGATGAGCTTATGGCAGAGGCACCTGAAAAAGATGCAGAAACAGTAGCAAAAATCATAAAAGAAGAAATGGAAAATACGGTAAATCTCGGAGTATTATTCTCCGCAGACACCGCTGTCGGTAAATCCTGGTATGATGCAAAAGATTGATTTTACGGTAGTGCCTGCCGCCTCAACAGATGCATACAACATACATCTGCTTGAATTGGAATGTTTTACCTCACCCTGGTCGGAAAATCAGATAAGGGATGAAATTTCAAAGGAAAATGCAATTTTTCTTACTGCAAAGGATAGCGGCAATTTGTGCGGATATATAAGCGGACAGCTGATACTCGATGAATTCTATATAAATAATGTTGCCGTTACAAAAAGATATCGAAATAACGGCATTGCGTCAGCTCTGATAAGTAATCTCATCAGAAGATTACAGGAAACTAATTGTACACTTGCAACACTTGAAGTCAGAGAATCAAATGTTAATGCCAGAAGGGTATACGAAAAATTCGGTTTTATGAATCTCGGAATCAGAAAGGATTTCTATTCCCATCCGAAGGAAAATGCTTGTATTTACACCTTATATTTTAACGAAAGTGAGTGTGAAAATTGAATATTTTAGCTATAGAATCATCCTGCGACGATACCGCAGCAGCAGTCGTCAGAGACGGCAGGGAAGTGCTCTCTTCAATTATAGCATCTCAGGTGCCCGAGCATATTTTATACGGCGGTGTTGTACCTGAAATCGCATCAAGAAGACACTGCGAATCGATATCAGGAGTATGCCGTGAGGCACTGAATTCCGCAGGACTTACAATTGATGATATCGATGCAATTGCTTGCACATACGCACCGGGCCTTATCGGTGCACTTCTTGTAGGCGTAAACTTTGCAAAGGGACTTTCTTACAGCACAGGAAAGCCTCTTATTCCCGTACATCACTTAAGAAGCCACATTGCCTCAAATTACATAACACACCCTGAGCTGAAACCTCCTTTTCTTGCTCTCGTTGTATCAGGCGGTCACACGCATCTTATTAACGTAAAATCCTATACCGATTACGAAATTATCGGTAGAACCCGTGACGATGCAGCAGGTGAGGCTATGGATAAAGCCGCACGAACCATGGGACTTCCTTACCCCGGCGGACTCAATATGGACAAGGTTTCAGCTGACGGCGACCCTACTTCCTACAAATTCCCGTCCCCGAAAATTCAGGACTCAGAGCTTGATTTCAGCTTCTCGGGACTTAAGACTGCAGTAATAAATCTTGTTCACAACCTGACACAAAAGGGCGAGGAAATTGACGTAAAAAATATCGGAGCATCATATATTTCCTGTGTTGTCGGCATTCTCTGTGACAGAACGCAGAAGGCCATTAACATAACACATCCCGATAAGCTTGTCCTTGCAGGCGGAGTTTCCGCAAATTCTGTTTTGCGCCGTGAAATGAAGAAGCTTGCTGATAAAAACGGTATTGAGCTTTTTGTACCGGAGCTGAAATACTGCGGAGATAATGCAGCAATGGTCGGTTCGCAGGGTTATTACGAATATCTCGACGGTAAAATTGCTTCTTTAAAACTTAATGCAACTGCTGCATTAGATATTGACAAAAATGTGACAATATAATATAATATCTTGGATTTGAAAATTTTTCTAATATAAGGAGAGAATCAAATGTCACTTACAACCAACAAGTCAATTCTTTCTTGGATTGAAGAAAAAGTTGAGCTCGTTAAGCCCGACAAGATTGTTTGGATTGACGGCTCCAAGGAGCAGATTGATGCTTTAAGAGCTGAAGCTTGCTCAACAGGTGAAATGGAAAAGCTCAATGAAGAGCTTCTTCCCGAATGCTACCTTCACAGAACACATCCCACAGACGTTGCCCGTGTTGAAGACAGAACACTCATCTGTACTCCCACAAAGGAAGAGGCAGGCCCCACGAACCATTGGATGGAACCCGGCGAATGCTATGAAATGCTTTACAGCATCGCAAAGGACTCCTATAAGGGCAGAACAATGTACGTAATTCCTTATTCCATGGGTCCCGTAGGCTCCAAGTTCTCAAAGGCAGGTATTGAGCTCACAGACTCAATCTACGTTGTTCTTAATATGGCAATTATGACAAGAGTAGGCAAGTCCGTTCTTGACGTTCTCGGTGATTCCGAGGACTGGGTACGCGGTCTCCACTGCAAGTGTGATATCGACCCCGAAAAGAGATGGATCTGTCAGTTCCCTCAGGACAACACAATTATTTCTGTTAACTCCGGTTACGGCGGAAACGTTCTTCTCGGTAAAAAGTGCTTTGCACTCCGTATAGCTTCTTACCAGGGCTGGAAGGAAGGCTGGCAGGCAGAGCATATGCTCATCCTCGGTGTTGAAAATCCCCAGGGTGAAACAAAGTACATCTGTGCTGCATTCCCCTCAGCTTGCGGCAAGACAAACCTCGCTATGCTTATTCCTCCCGAAGGATATAAGAAGGCAGGCTACAAGGTATGGTGCGTAGGTGACGACATTTCATGGCTCCGTAAGGGTGAAGACGGCAGACTCTACGCAATCAATCCCGAAAACGGTTTCTTCGGTGTTGCTCCCGGCACAAATATGAAGTCAAATCCCAATGCTCTTCTTTCAACAAAGCAGGGAACAATCTTCACAAACGTTGTTCATAACCTTGATAACAATACAGTATGGTGGGAAGGCCTTGACAAGAATCCTCCCACAAATGCAAACGACTGGCTCGGCAATCCCTGGAACGGTGCAGAATCAACAGAAAAGGGTGCACATCCCAACTCAAGATTCACAGCTCCTACAGTCAACTGTCCTTGTCTGAGCAGCGAATTTGAGAACCCCGCAGGTGTTCCCATTTCTGCATTCGTATTCGGCGGCAGACGTGCTAAGCTTGCTCCTCTTGTTTATCAGTCAAAGGGCTGGAACAACGGTGTATTCGTTGGCTCAATCATGGCTTCTGAAACAACAGCAGCAGCTGCAGGTGCACTAGGTGTTGTTCGCCGTGACCCGATGGCTATGCTTCCCTTCTGTGGTTACCACATGGGTGACTACTTCAAGCATTGGCTCGAAATGGGCGAAAAGCTTGGAGACAAGGCTCCCAAAATCTTCAATGTTAACTGGTTCCGTACCGATGATGAGGGCAACTTCTTATGGCCCGGCTTTGGTGACAATATGCGTGTTCTTAACTGGATTGTTGACCGTTGCGAAGGCAAGGCTGATGCAGTAGAAACCGCTATCGGTTACGTTCCGAAGCCCGAGGATATCGACCTTACCGATTTGGATATGGATATGGATACCCTTAAGGATATTCTTACCGTTGATTCAGAGGTTTGGTCTAAAGAGGCTGCAGAGATTGAGGAGCACTACAAGAAATTCGGCGATAAATTACCTGCCGAACTCAAGGTACAGCTTGAAAATCTCAAAAATGCACTTTAATTAAAATAAACGGAGAGGGAAACCTCTCCGTTTTGTTTTCTTGACATAATAGAAAAAATGCTTTATACTTATAG
>JAZNAI010000105.1:0-3312 GCA_045586465.1 Acutalibacteraceae bacterium
TGATTTTAGTGCAGATGCCGTTTACCATATCAAAATTAATGCCGTGGCCCGCTTCTCCTGCGAGAACCTCACCGCTTAATTTGAGAAGTATTCTTTTATAAACAGGTTTCATAAAATCCTCCTATAATTTTCCTGATAACCATTTTAACCCAAAAAATACGATATGTAAAGAAAAAAATACAAACTTGACTAATTTTTTATATATGATATAATTTTATACACACATAATAAGGAGAAAGTGTTTTATGTTTACTTATGATGAAATAAAAGCAATTCTTGACAATTTTGCTATAGCAGGAAAGTTTATTTCCTTCGGTCCTATTGATGACGGACATATAAACGATACTCTTCGTGTTGTTTACGATGTGGACGGCAAGGAAATGTGCCATCTTCTTCAGAGAATCAATACTGTAGTTTTCAAGAAGCCTGATGAGCTTATGGCAAACGTTGACTGCGTTACCTCATTCCTTCGTGACAAGATAATCGCTTCGGGCGGTGACACCGAAAGAGAGGCACTTTACTGCAAGCCCACAAGAACGGGTAAGAAGTATTTTGTTGATGATTGCGGCAGAGTATGGCGTCTTTACAACTTTGTTGAGAACAGCTATTCAAAGAATTCCATAGACAGTCCCGAGGTTTTCTTTAATGCAGGTAAGGCCTTCGGAGATTTTCAGAGACTTCTTGCAGATTTCCCCATTGATAAGCTTTATGAAACAATTCCCGATTTCCACAATACGGGCAAGCGTTACAGAAATCTTGTAAATTCAATTGAAGCTAACCCTAAGGGCAGAGTAAAGTATGTAACGGAAGAAATCAACTTCTGCTACGAGCGCCGTAATGAAACCTATATTCTTACGGGCAAAACTCTCATCGGTGACCTTCCCTTAAGAGTTACACACAACGATACAAAGCTTAATAACATCCTCTTTGACAAGACTACGGATGAGCCCATCTGTATTGTTGACCTTGATACCGTTATGCCGGGCTTGAGCCTTTATGATTTCGGTGATGCCATCCGCTTCGGTGCAAACACAACCACAGAGGACGACAAGAATCTTAATAACGTTTCTCTTGATCTCGGTCTTTATGAGCAGTATGTAAGAGGCTTTTTGACCTCTGCCGGTGAAAGCCTTGTTCCCGAGGAAGTAAGACTTCTTCCTTTCTCTGCAAAAATGATGACCCTTGAATGCGGTATGCGTTTCCTTACTGACTACATTGACGGTGACGTTTATTTCAAAATTCACTATCCCGATCACAACCTTGACCGCTGTCATACACAGTTCGCTCTTGTTGCGGATATTGAAAGAAAGTACAATGAAATGATGGAAATTACCGCAAAGGCATACGAAGAAATCTGCGGAAAAACTTTATAATTACTCTGAAAACAAAAAGGGCGTATCAATAGAGTGATACTCTGAAGGATAGTTTTTAAGAGCACATTAGCTAGTTATAGAAAAATACTGAAACCGCAGATTGATTTTCTGCGGTTTCTATGCTATAACGGCAGGATAAGTTTAGCTTTTTTAATGAAAGCTTTACCTCAAAAGGCTGAACAGCAAACAATAATTTGACAAAGGAGTGTGATTATATAAAAAAGTTATTACGGCGTTTTATTAAGGATCCGTCAAAAAAATACATCAGAAAAATTCGTATATATCCCTCTTTTGCTTACAAGAGCCTTGATAAATGGTTGAATAAAATGAGCAATTCGGGGTGGCATTTGGTTGACAGCAACTTAATTTCTTTCCTGTTTGAATGCGGAGAACCTGAAAATAAGATTTATTTTACATATAACGCAGGATGGTCACGTAATGATTCGGGGAAATACAGTATTCCTTTAAGGTATCCTTTTCTCGAAAAAACTTATGGTATTAAGCCTAAATACTCAAAGCTGAATAAAAATCAATCGAAGACATATTTGACTTTAGAGATAGATACACAAAAAATTGATACAGAAAACAATGCAGGGTATAGGGAGCTTATAAATGACCGAAATAAGCTTTACAGTAAGCTCGCAATTAGAAACACTATTATTTTTGTTCTGGTTATTTTAATGTGCATTATTGCTGTACTTCTGAAATGACAAATTCACATTTATCAAGAAACATTATATCGCAAATCTAAAAAGGCTCTCTTTACACAAGGGAGCCTTTTTTATGTTCAAGACGCGAAGCGTCTTCCGAAACATTTTCCGCAGGAAAATATATCACTTGCTTTGAAAAAAGCAAATATCACTGCGAAGCAATATCACTCATTCCAAAGGAATGAATATCACTGAATAATTTATCGCAGATAAATTATTCAATCAGAAGCTTCCTCTTGAGCCGCCGTGGGTTCTTCCTGAGGATGAACGGTGTGTTGAGCTTCCTCCTCCGAAGGAGCTGCCGCCCCTTGAACCCGTGTTGTTATTCTTGGGCTTGGGTGTTTTCTTTACGTTTCTGTAAAGGAAAACATCACGCTGTCCCGTAAGGCTGAAGCTTCCCGGTATTACGTAATCGGAGGCAGAGGGCTTGCTTCTTACGGTTTTAAGCTGAGATTTAAGGAAAGAAGTATAGAAAAATGCAATAACAAGACCGATTATAACGGAAATTACGAGCCATTTTACAGAGAAAATCTGCCTCAGAGGGCTTTTATGCGGAGTATAATAATCGTCTTCATATATGTCATTATATCCGTCATCGTAAATATAATCGTCATCCGAAGGAATATATACATTGCCCTCACCGCCGTAATCGTTGAGATATGTATTATAATCATCGAATATATTCACGCATTTTTCATAGTAGGCAATAAATGCATCCGTATAGCTTCCCTCGGAAAGATACGGCACAAATGCACTTTCAAGCTGTGCGAGATTGTAATCGGTAAAAATGTCAATTGCCGTGCCGTAGGTTGTAATTGCAAACTCACGGTTGCCCATATCCACAACAAGCATAATGCCGTCGTCATTTTCTCCCCAGCCGAAGCCGTTGTAATCGTAGTAATCGTCAGCGAATGCGGTGATATCATAGCCGTCTGTGGAATTTACGGTGAGAACTGCCACTTCACATTCATAGGTTTCGCTTATCTGCTCAAGCTTAAAATTGAGCATTTCCTCATCGTAATCGGGGATAATTTCTGCAAAGTCATTTACAAGTGCCGTGCGGTCTCCCTCTTCATATACATAAGCGGATGCTGAGAGGGTGATGCTCATAAGCATAAGCACGGATAATAAAATAACTGTAATTCTTTTCATTTTCCGTACCTCCTTAACCTATAAACAGATTGTAAAGAACCGTAAGACCGAAGCCGATAACCGTTCCCACGGCAGCA
>JAZNAI010000106.1:0-6595 GCA_045586465.1 Acutalibacteraceae bacterium
CTCTTCCGGCACGTCCCACAACCTGAGTAATCAGATCAAACGATCGTTCAGAGCATCTGAAATCGTTATTATACAATTCTTTATCGGCAGATGTAATACCGACAAGAGTTACATCAGGAAAATCAAGTCCCTTTGCAACCATCTGAGTTCCGATAAGAATATCATATTCACCTTTTGCAAAGGCAGAAAGCACCTTTTCGTGTCCGTTTTTCTGTGCAGTAGTATCAGCATCCATACGAAGCACGCGCGCATCGGGAAATCTGACATTAAGCTCCTGCTCAATTCTCTGAGTACCGTAGCCTGAGTATCTTATATTTTCAGCACCGCACGTAGGACATTTTTCCGTAAAAGGAAGAGAATATCCGCAATAATGACACATCAGACGGTTATTCGCAGAATGGTATGTCATTGAAATGCTGCATTTAGGACAGGTAACGACATTTTTACAGTCACTGCATACAACAAACGTGTTAAAGCCTCGTCTGTTAACAAGAAGAATCGATTGTTCTTTATTCTTGAGATTAACTTCAATCTCCTCTGCAAGAGGATCGCTTACGGCAAAAAACTGAGACACCAGAGACTTATCCGTCATATCTATGGTCTTAACCTCGGGAAGCTCAGCTTTACCGTATCTGTCTGTCAGCTCACAAAGAAGCATTTTTCCGTTTACAGCCTTAGCATAAGTTTCAACAGAAGGAGTAGCAGAGGCAAGAAGCAAGAATGCATTATTGTAGCTGCACCTGAATCTCGCAACATCCTTTGCGTTGTATCGCGGCGACATTTCAGATTTGTAGGTATGCTCCTGCTCTTCGTCAATGATAATAAGCCCGGGATTTTTAACGGGTGCAAAAACCGCACTGCGTGTTCCGATAACTACACTAACCTCTCCCGAAGCAATACGTTTCCATTCGTCATAACGCTCACCCATTGAAAGAGCACTGTGAAGAACAGCAACATTTTTTCCGTATCGTGATGAAAAGATTGAAAATGTCTGAGGAGTAAGTGATATTTCAGGCACAAGCACAATTACAGACTTATCTTGCGACAAAACGTAATCGATAAGCTCAAGATATACACTTGTTTTTCCGCTTCCCGTAACACCAAAAAGCAATGAAGAATTAAAGTCTCTTTTAGTATAAGATTCGAGTATTCGGTCGAAAACCTTTTTCTGTGATGAAGACAAAACAGGCTTCTTATACTCAGCATCGGTTTTTACCGCAATTTCCCTTTTTACGGGAACGGTAAAGCTTTCAAAAACACCTTTTTTTATAAGTGTTCTGATTACAGATTCACCGACTCCGCTGAAATAAGAGATTTCTTTTACGGAAGCAGCCCCTATATCACGGACAACATTTACTGCCTCGTGCTGTTTTTCGGTAAGACCGCCAATTTCCTCATTAATATAATCATCGCTGATTCTGATAAGGGAAATTGACAAGTCATTTACCTTAGAGAATGCATCAGAGGACTCAATAATCAGCTTTTGTCTCACCATTTTCTTAAGAATCAATGATTCTTTTGAGAATCCGAGCATTTTCAAAACTGCCGATTCTCTGACGGGTGTCTTTTTCTTTCTGAGGAATTCAATAACAGCCTTTTCATCATTTCCGAGTTTTTCATACTTTTCGGGCAATATATCCCCGACACAAGAGAAAACCTTTTCTGTCTTAAGACACATTCCGCCCGGAAGCAAAGCTTTTGCCGCATTGAAATACGTGCAGAAGCACCTTTCCCTTATCCAGCAAGCAAGCTTTATAAGCTCATCATCCAACAAAGCTTCAGCATCAAGAACAGAAGCTATATCCTTCAGCTGCGTATCAGCTGCAGTACCTTCCGAAATTACCTCAAAAACAAAGCCCTGTCTCAGCGCACTTCCCCTTCCGAAGGGAACAAGCACACGCATACCGGGTGACAGAATCTCCGCAATTTCAACAGGAATTCTGTAGGAAAATAGTTTATCAAAGCTGTAATTACAGTTTTCAACTGCAACAAGGGCTATTAAAGCAGAGTCCAAATTACACACCTAACTTATTTAGCCTGAGGCTGAACAATTCTGAATTCACCGTTACGAAGCTCTTCAACAGCAAGACTTACGGGCTTCTCTGTTCCGTATGTGATTTTGCTGAAATCACCGGTCTTCATCTTTCTGTCGTTTTCACTCATGTGTCTGAATTCTTCATTTTCTTCATCAATGATTTCAACAGCACGCTTTGCTACACCTATAACAAGAGCATATCTGCTTAAATCTTCTGTGAGAAGTTCGCTTAAATCAATGTTAATCATAATAATTTCTCCTGACTTAAATAGAATTTATAATTTCAAAAATATTATTTACACAAGTTTCAAGGTCGTCATTGACTACACAATAATCATAATTATCCTTGTAGGTCATTTCTTCAAGAGCTATTGAAATACGTGTTTCAACTTCACTTTCCGTATTCTGTCCTCTCGAAACAATTCTGTTTCTGAGCTCTTCAACAGAAGGAGGAACAATAAATACCGAAGCAGCTTCAGGAATACACTTCTTGATGTTTGCAGCACCGTTTACTTCTATTACAAGTATAACGGTTTTTCCCAGAGCTGTAAGACGCTCAATTTCACTTTTTAATGTACCGTAATAATTATTACCGTATTTAACATATTCAATAAAGGAATCACTTGCAATAAGTGCCTCGAACTTTTCAACGGATACGAAGTAATAGTCAACACCGTCTTTTTCACCGTCACGGGGATTTCTGGTTGTAACGGAAACTGTCTGTACGATGTTTTCAGACTTTTTTACAAGCTCATCAAATACAGTATTCTTTCCGGCTCCGGATGGGCCTGAGAGAATGATTATTGATCCCTTTTTTTCCATTTTTATTCCTCACTGCTGTCTGCTTCTTCAAATTTTTCCGATATTTTATCGGCCTTAAGATAAGAAAGAATTACGTGCTCGGTATCGGTAAAAATAACAGACATCGTCTTTCTTCCCTGACTTACATCAATAAGCTTGCCCGACTCCTTTGCATTCTGAATAATTCTTTTTACGGGTGCAGAATCGGGAGCAACAACAGCAACAACACGTTCGGCATTCACAAGATTGCCGAAACCGATATTTATAAGCTTCATTGAAGTCACCCTATTATTCTATATTCTGTACCTGTTCACGAATCTTTTCGATGTCGGACTTTATGCTGATAACTCTTTTCGCAATATCAAGATCAGTTGCCTTTGAGCCTATTGTATTGGTCTCACGGTTGATTTCCTGAATAAGGAAGTCAAGATCTCGTCCTATAGGTCTGTCAAGCTCAAAAAAGCTGTGTAACTGATCAATATGACTTCTGAGTCTTACAGTCTCCTCGGCAACTGCAATTTTATCTGCAAAAATCGCAGCCTCAGTAAGAAGTCTCTGTTCATCAACATTCGCATCACCGATTAAATCCTGAATACGCTTTTTAAGCTTTTCATTATATTCGGTAACCGTCTGAGGAGAACGCTCCTCAATAAAAGCAACGTTTTCAAGAATAGAATCCGCTCTGGAAAATATATCGTTTTTAAGCTTTTCTCCTTCAATAATTCGCATATTAATGAAGGCATCAATTGCACTTTTAAGAACCTTGCTTACAGCTTCCCATAAAGCCTCTTCATCTGTTTCGTTTTTATGAACAGAAAAAATATCGCTTCTGCTGATAAGATTTTCAAAAATATCATCTGTTTCAAGAGAATAAGTTTCTGCAATTTCCTTAAAAGCATTGATATAACCTGAAGCAAGAGAATGATTAACCTTAACAATACATTCATCCGTTGCTTCATTTTCAATCTGAATATAGCAGTCGACCTTGCCTCGGGAAATATACTGCTGAACATAGGATTTGAGTTTTTCTTCAAGGAAGGAATATGCTCTGTAAACCTTAGGTGAAAACTCAAAATATCTGTGATTTACACTTTTTATTTCAACGGTAACGGTAAACGTGCCTATTGTTTCAACCGCACGGCCGTAGCCTGTCATACTTTTAACCATATTTTACATCCTTTTATTTCTTAATAGCATCCCGACTGACGCTTAAGAAGGCTTACCTCCTCATGGGTCAGGTGTCTGTATTCACCGACCTTAAGGTTACCTAATTTCAGCTGTCCGATTGCAAGACGCTTAAGTCTTGCTGTATCAAGTCCGGCTTCCTCACAAAGACGTCTTATCTGACGGTTTCTGCCTTCATAAAGAATAATTTCAAGAGTTGTCTTCTCTGCTTCCTTGTTGACAACACGCACGTCTGCAGGAACAGTCTGTCTGCCGTCAATCATAAGGGATGACGTAAGAATCGTAAGCTGATCCTCCGTAATTGCAGGCTTAACACTAACACGGTAGGTTTTTGCAATATGACGGGAGGGGTGTGTCATAGCATTAGCAAATTCACCGTCATTGGTGAAAAGAAGCAGCCCTTCTGAATCTCTGTCAAGTCTGCCAATAGGATAAATACGCTTACCGATATCAGCAACCAGCTCGGCGACGCACTTTCTGTCCATTTCGTCACTCATTGTTGTTACGTATCCGCGGGGCTTGTGAAGCATAATGTAAACATAATTAGTTTCCTTTGTAAGCTTTCTGCCGTTTACACTGATTGTATCCTTTTTAGGATCAATCTTGTCACCGATGGAAGCTACAAGACCGTTTACCTTAACTCTGCCCTGAGAGATAAGCTCTTCAGATTTTCTTCTTGAGGCAACACCGCAGTTTGCCATATATTTCTGGAGTCTTATTAATTCTGCCATATAATACCTTTCGTTTTCAATCAACACCACTAAGGCTGCTGAGCATAATTTTTCTCACCAACCTTAGTATACTATGATGTTAAAATGAAGTTTTATTTATCTGCTGACTTAACCTTTGAAACAACAGTGCTTACCTTGTCAATTACCTCGGGAACCATATCAACGAAACGCTCTGCAGCATTATCATTTGAGGTAATATGCTTAAGAGTAACTTCACCGTTCTTAAGAATAAGGAAAGCTACGGGGTTAATTGTAACGCCTGCTCCGCCTCCGCCGCCGAAAAGCTGTGTGTTGTTCTTTGAGGGGAAATCGGAACCGCCTGATGCAAAGCCATATGTAACCTTGGATACGGGAATAACGGTTACTTCATCAGATAATGCAATAGGTTCGCCTACTATTGTACTTACATCTACCAACTGACGAACTTTTTCGATTGTTGTGGAAAGAATTCCTGCTGCTGACTGATCCTTCATTTTAATACGCTCTCTTTCTTTTATTTTTCTGTTACCGGAGCTTTATTTCCGGCATTATTTGAATTTTCTGCGTTTTCCTTCTTTTTCGGCAGAAAAATTTTCACAATTAACCGCAGTAATACCTTAAAGAGCATTCTGCATCCGAAGAGCAAGGTTATGCCGATAAGATATATGGGATATAAATGCATAGAAACTGCAAATGAAGCGGAAGACTGCCTTGCAAGGTAATCCGGATACACATTTATATCATATTTTCTTACCTTATATTTACTCACCATTGCTCCGAGCATAGGAAACAACGCCGAGCAAACCTCACCGTAATATATTGCAGTTGATGCCGCATCCTTTTTAGTACAACGGACATCAAGATACAGTTCATCAATAACAAGAGACTTTGCAAGATCACCAAAGAACGTTCCGATATAACTGAACGCCCTCTTGACAATGAGAAGAAGTCCGTCAATTCCGTGTGCCTCATAAAGAGTTTTGAGAAGATTGTTTTTAGGCTTAGAGGCAGGTGCCTCACCCGTCTCTGCTGATGCTTCCTCCGGAGGAGTCTCCTCTGTCAGCGCTTCATCCATTGGTACAGCTTCCGCTGATTCTGTTGAAGGAGCTTCAGTCACTTCATCAGCAACCGCTTCCTCGTGAATGCTGTCAGCTTTAGATTTTACATTTTTCTCTTTCTTATTCTTTTTTCCGCCTTCCTTCTTTTCTGTGGGGAAAAGCGGTATTTTGAGAAACAACCATTGAATTCTTACTCTTGTATCAATTTCGGAATACTCGGCAAAAATTCTGACCTTAACACTCAGCACAAGAACAATTAATGCTATTATTGCCAGAATTATCCAGCCGATTATTTTCAGTACTATCAATGGTTTCACTCCTTTTTATAAAATGGACATCTGTCCCGTGATTACCGATTCATCATTATGAATGTTTTCAAGCGCTGTTGCCGCAGCCTTAGTATCGGGGATATCGGGAAGCTCGGCAAGAGTAGTCATACAGAAGCACTTGAGGAAATCTGTTGTTGTACAGTATAACAAAGGTCTGCCGGGCAAGTCAAGTCTGCCTGCCTCCTCAATGAGGTTTCTCTGACAGAGAGTGTTAATAACACCGCTGCAGTCAACACCTCTTACCTGCTCTATAAATGCCTTTGTAACGGGCTGATTATAAGCCACGATTGCAAGCACTTCAAAAGCAGCATTTGAAAGAGGCTGATTACGTTTCATATCCAGAACATTTCTAACTGCCGCTGCATATTCGGGGCGAGTAACAAACTGTACCTCTGCCCCCAGGGAAAGAAGCTGTACGGCACTTCCCCTCTCTTCATATTCGAGGGCAATTTCTTTAAGAATATTATCAAGTCTTTC
>JAZNAI010000107.1:0-8728 GCA_045586465.1 Acutalibacteraceae bacterium
GACGGTATACCATTTCGTGAGGAAGACCGAGAGCTTCACCTACAACTCTTACTTCATCCTTGAAGAGAAGCTTGATAGGCTCAACAAGCTCCATTTCCATCTCTTCAGGAAGACCGCCTACATTGTGGTGTGACTTAACAGCCTTTTTGCCTTCAGCCTGCTTGATGCTTTCGAGAATATCGGGGTAAATTGTGCCCTGTGCAAGGAAGGAGATGCCGTCAAGCTTTGCAGCCTCTTCATCAAATACATTGATGAACTCAGCGCCTATGATCTTTCTCTTCTGTTCGGGGTCGGAAACATTTTCAAGCTTACCGAGGAATCGGTCTGTTGCATCTACATAAACAAGGTTTGCATCAAGACCGTTTTTGAAAACCTCAATAACGTTTTCACTTTCACCCTTACGCATAAGACCGTGCTTAACGTGTACGCAAGTAAGCTGCTTGCCGATAGCCTTTATAAGAAGTGCCGCAACAACGGATGAATCAACACCGCCTGAAAGTGCGAGAAGAACCTTTTTGTCACCAACCTGTTCTCTTACAGCCTTAACCTGTTCTTCGATAAAGGCATCTGCAAGCTCTTTAGTTGTGATACGAGCCATTGTTTCGGGTCTTTTGTTTGAATCCATAAATATAATCCTCCTTATTTTGAGTTAATATCCGAAAAACGGGTAACAAGCGTGTCACCCGTTTACAGTTTATCAGTTAGTGTAGTTGTCGAAATAGCCCTGAACGAGAACAACGGGAGTACCCTTGTCGCCGGAGCCGCTTGTAAGGTCGCAGAGAGAACCTATAAGGTCGGTAAGCTGACGGGGAGTTGTGCCCTGAGAAGCCATATTGCCGACAAGGTTGTCGCCCTTAGCCTTGATAGAAGCTGAAATTGCAGCTTTAAGCTCTTCACCGGAAAGGTCCTTGAAGTCGTTATCTGCAAGATACTTGAGCTTTAATTCATTGGGTGTACCCACAAGACCGTCTGTGAAGGCAGGGGATACAACGGGGTCTGCAAGCTCCCAGATTTTACCCTGAGGATCCTTGAATGCACCGTCACCGTAAACCATAACCTCAACGTGCTTGCCTGTAGCTTCAAGAATTCTCTTCTGAATTTCAAGAACAAGGTCCTTGCACTCTCTGGGGAAAAGCTTGATTGTGTCTTCAGTGGACTTGTTGGAGCCGAGAAGTCCGTACTTTTCGTTGCAGCCGCCCTTTTTGCCGGGAGTTGTCATAATATCGTCAAGACCGCATACAACCTTTGCACCGGCAGCCTTAAGAATTCTCTTTGTGCGTGCTCTTGTGTGAATGTCGCAGGTAAGAACGCAGTCAGCATAGTCAAGAATTGCCTTTGCCTGGTTTGCGAAGATGATTTCAACCTCTGCACCTGCTTCTTTTACAATTGAAGCGTAGTAATCAACATAGTCAACACCTGTGAAGGGGTGAAGGTTTGAGCCAAAAAGCTCTCTGTACTTTTCGAGAGTAAGAACATCGGAATAGGGATTAACGCCTGCTTCGTCAATCTTATCAAGTGAAACGAGCTCGTTGCCAACTTCGTCTGAAGGGTAGGAGAGCATAAGAACAACCTTCTTGGCGCCCATTGCAATACCCTTAAGGCAGATAGCAAAACGGTTTCTTGAAAGAATGGGGAAGATGACGCCTACGGTTTCGCCGCCGAGCTTTTCTCTAACGTCGTTTGCAATATCCTCTACGGAAGCGTAGTTACCCTGAGCACGGGCAACGATTGATTCTGTGAGAGAAATTACGTCACGGTCACGAAGAGCAAAGCCGTCACTTTCTGCTGCTGCAAGAACGCTTTCCGAAACAAGCTTTGCAAGGTCGTCGCCCTCACGGATAATGGGGCAGCGGATGCCTCTTGAAACAGTGCCGACTAATCTGATGTTTTCCATAAATATGTTCCTTTCATAGGCCCCTTACGGGCACGGAAATTACGTACATAAATAATACAACATATTGTAAATCTAAGTGAGATATTTTGTCAATAATTTTTTTAGAAAAAGTGAAGAGAAAATTGTAAAAAATTTTGTGAGAATAAACAAAAAACACAATATATAGTATATTGTGTCAGGCGGCTTAAGAGTTTGTATTGATTTGTTGAACGGGAAATGCTATATTTATGTAAAATAAGGAGGATTGGTTATGGAATATATTTCAACTGATAAAGCACCGAAGGCAATAGGCCCCTATTCGCAGGCTGTAAGGCTCGGTAATATTCTTTTTACCTCGGGGCAGATACCCCTTGACCCCGTAAGCGGTGAAATTGTCGGAGATGATATTGAGGCGCAGACTGAAAGAATCTGTCTGAATCTTAAGGCTGTGCTTGATGAAGCAGGCACGGGATTTGAAAACGTTATAAAGACCACTTGCTTTTTGAGTGATATGGCAGATTTCGGAAAATTCAACGAGGTATATGCAAAGTATTTTTTTTCGAAGCCTGCAAGAAGCTGTGTTGCGGTAAAGACCCTTCCGAAGAACGTTTTAGCAGAGATTGAGGTTATTGCAGAAATCAGATAAATTATGCTTTATATGAAAAATCCCTTGTGCGGTGAGTATGCACAAGGGTGATTTTTTTATTCGGAGGCTTCAGTTGTGGGGAAGGAGAGGGTTACCTTGAAGAGGTCACCGTCAATGATTATGGAGAGCTTTCCGCCCATAATTTCCGTAAGGGAATTAGCAATTGAAAGTCCCAGTCCCGAGCCCTCGGTGTTTCGTGAGGAATCGCCTCTGACAAAGCGTTCTGTCAGGTTTTCGGGGGTAATGTTAAGCTTATTCCGTGAGATGTTTCTGAAGGAAATAAAGGCTCTGCCGTTATTCTCCCATAAGGTAAGATAAACACGGGTGCCGGGCATTGAATATTTGCAGATGTTATTCATAAGATTATCAATAACTCTCCAGAGAAGCCTTCCGTCGGTTGTTATTCGTATGTCCTCATCGGGAATTTCCTGAACCAGCGTCAGGTTCTTTTCCTGCAGTCTTTCAATGTATTCTCCGTTTGTCTGAAGGAGAATAACATTAAGTGCCGTGTCCTCATAATTAACTTCGACATTTCCCGTTGCTGCCTTTGTTGCTTCAACGATGTCTATTGTAAGCTTTTTAAGGCGCTGAGACTGACGGTCAATAACCTCAATGTATTTCTTTGCTTTATTATCAGTAATTTCTGTTTTCTTGAGAAGGTCAATGTAGTTTACAATTGAGGTAAGGGGAGTTTTAAGGTCGTGAGAGACGTTTGTAATAAGCTCCGTTTTAAGGCTTTCGCTTCTGAGTCTTTCTTCAACAGCCTTGTTTACTCCGTCATTGATGTTGTTGAGGTAATCGGCGTGCTTTTTGAAGGGACCGAAGAGGAGAGAGGAGCGGATTCTGTAGGATGTGTCACCCTTTGAAATTGCCCTTGCACCGTTGTGAAGAGCCGTAAGAGCTACGAGGGCAAAAAGAACAATGGGGATTTCAATAATTCTTGCCACAAATATAATTGCCGATGCTTCATAGCTGCCCCATATATTGAAAAAGAAGGCTTCCGCAAATGAAACAACAATGAAGATAAAGAGAATTAAAATGATAGCAAGTCTTGAGCCTGTTGCTTCGTCGGTTACTTCGGCTGCGTGCTTTACTGCACGGTAGATTCTCGAAATAAGTGTGTTTTTGCAGAGAGTTTTTGTACGGATTCTGACGGGTATAGTATAAATGAGTGCTGTAAGAAGCACAGCCCAGCCCGTAAAACCGAAGAACATAAAGAGCTCATCTGTGACGTCTACAAGTGCATAGCAGCCGACAGCCGCAAGAGCGGACAGGATGAGATATAAATCAAAGGGAATTGCGTGAAGTCCGCCTGCCTTCGGCTCGTCACGCTTCGGAACATATCCTGCTGACCAGAAGACAAAAACAAGGGAAATAATAAGAAGAATAAAGTAAAATACCGAAATTAAAATAATGTTATCTCTGTAGCCTATTGCAAGGTCGGTGAATTTTTCTGCATAGTAATAAATATCCCTGATGTCGTTAATATTACAGGGAACCGTAACCTGCACCTTAATCTGTGTGCGTTCCTTCTGATTTATATTGAATTCGGGATATGTTTCATCGGTGCCGAGAACGGCAAGAGAAATGTGTCTGAGCCTTGAATCAAGCTGAGTAAAGCTTAAGGAGCCGTTCCAGGTGTAGCCGAGTGTTACCTCCTTGCCGTTTGTGAGAACGGTTGTGGAGAAGCTTTTTGTAGGCACACGGTTATCGAAGGTATTGTAGCGGGGGAAAATTTCATAGCCGTCATAGGAGCTTTCGTCATAATATTCAACATAAAAATCGTCCTGATATACGGTGATTTCCGTAATGTCACTGGTGAGACTTATGATTCGGGTTCTTATGTGGTTGAAAATTTCCTCTTTGATTTCATCCTTATATCTGTAATTAACCGTAACGGGATTGCCGGAATATTCATTATTCAATATATATACTTCTTCCTTATACTCACTGTCATCTGCAGGAAGAAGCTGAACAGAGGAGTCAGCTTTCTGATAATATGTTGTGGTTTCCTGACGGGGTACAGCTTCAACAGGTACGGTTTCGTCTTCTGAGGGCATAACGAGTGAGGTAACTCCCTCTTCGGCGGTGCCTTCAGTGAAGCTTGTGGTCAGAATTTCTGCTTCGTCACTTCCGCCGATTCCGAAATAACCGTCGTCATACCGGGAATCATGTGAATAATCTGTGCCGTAGCCTGAGGAGAAGCGATGAACCTCTTCAAATATATCGGGAGCATTATCATTTTTCAGAAGGAGGTTTCCGAATTCGTCAAAAATCTCAAACTGAATGTTTGTGTTATTTGCGGAGTATTTTTCTTTAAATAAATCAAGCTCCGACTGATTGTAGTTTCTGTAGTATTCGTCGTTTGAATAGATTTTTTCGGCGGTTCTTAAGTACCGCATAAGGTCGCTTGCCGTATATTCGTATACGTAGGAATAGATTTTTTGCTGAACCTGCTGACGGGAGGCATAATAAAGATTTTCCTCCATAATAAGGTACGTGCCCACAAGGTTTCCTGCAATTGCGGCACAAAGCACAAAAACAAGAATGCCTGCAATAAATTTTACAAAACGGGAGCGTCTGAGCTTATACATAAAATCACCTCAGATTTTCGTCTATTTTATAGCCCTGACCCCATACAACCTTAATATAACGGGGGTTATTGGGATTAATTTCAATTTTTTCCCTGAGATGCCTTATGTGAACGGCAACGGTAGCATCGGCACCGAAGGGCTCGTCCTTCCACACGTGGCGGTAGATTTCGGAGGGGGAGTATACCTTGCCGGGGGCTATGGCTAAGAGCTTGAGAATCTCATATTCCTTGGGAGTGAGGCTTACCTCTTTCCCGTCAACGTAAACTGCCTTGCCGTTATCGTCTATTGTTATGCCTGCCACAACGATATTCTGCGGTGAGGTACTGCCGCCGAGACGGGTAAAGCGTCTTATCTGTGAGCGCACACGTGCAAGCACCTCAACGGGATTGAAGGGCTTCGTTATATAGTCATCGGCACCGAGATTAAGACCGAGAACAATGTCGTTATCTTCACTTTTTGCCGTGGTGAAGATAACGGGTGTGTTATATTTTTCACGGATCTTCATAAGTGCCGAAATGCCGTCCATATCGGGCATCATAATGTCCATAAGAACACAGTGAACCTCTTTGCTTTCAATTATATCTATTGCCTCGTTGCCGTTATAGGCTTCAAGCACGTTATAGCCGTCTGATGTAAGATAGATTTTAAGTGCGGAGACGATATCCTTTTCGTCGTCACAAACAAGAACTGTATACATAATTTCCCGAAAAACCTCGCTTTCTCTTTTTACGGGTATATTATCGCATAACAAATCTTAATAAACAACCTGCGAAATCTTTAAGAATTTCTTAAGATGATTTTACCGTTTACGGAAACGAAGGAAACGTTTATATCGTCATCAAAGAGAATTATGTCTTCATCGTAGCCCTTTTCGATTTTTCCTTTGGTTTTGTCACAGCCGATAACGGAAAGGGGAGTAAGGCTTGCCATTTTAACTGCATCCGTAAGGGGAATACCGGCGCCCTTAACCATATTTCTTACAAGCACGTTGCTTGTTGCCACGCTTCCTGCAAGACAGGAGCGGTCGGAAAGCTTCATAACCGAGTCTTCATACAATACCTCAAGTCCGTTTTCCTGCATAATAACGGTGCCCTCCTCCATATCGAGAGCTGAGTATTCGAGACCGTCTGTAATTGCATAAGCTTTATCTGCACCCTTAGCCTTATAAATGAGCTTGAGCACTCCGTAGGGCAGGTGTCTTAAATCTGCAATGAACTGAGTTGTGTAGCCGTCAAGGGAAAGACCTGCTTCAACAACACCTGCGTGGCGGAAAATGCCGATTTTTCTCATACCTGAGCAGGCGGAATAAATGTGTGTAACGTCAGAGTAGCCGTGGGAGAGAGCCTCTTCCGTATCGGAGTAATCACCGTCGGAGTGGGCAACGGAGGCTACAATGCCTCTCTTTTTTGCCTCTTCGCCTACGATAAAGCCGTTTTCGATTTCGGGAGCGGCACCGATGATTTTAATGATATCGGAGCTGTCAAGAAGCTCACAAACGCTTTCTTTTGTGGGCACAAGGATATTTTCGGGGCTCTGTGCGCCCTTCATTTTCATAGAGATAAAGGGTCCTTCAAGGTGAACACCGAGAATGTTTGAATCCTCGCAGATTTCCATAGCCATTTCGATGTTTTTAATGCACTTTTTAAGCTGAGAAACGGGAGCGGCAAGGGTTGTGGGGAGAATTGAGGTTGTACCGTAAAGTGCGTGGGCAGTACACATTTTAACAATTTCCTCAGGCGTGCCCATTGCAGAATATCCGCCGCCGCCGTGTACGTGAATGTCGGCAAAGCCGGGGGAGAGGTATTTGCCCTCACAGTCAATAATTTCAGCATCGGCAGTTTTGGGAACAACGCAGGTGATATCAACAATTTTGCCGTTATCGCAGGCTACAGCCTTTCCTTCAATTATTTCATCGGGAGTTATAATTTTTGCGTTTATATAGTATCTCATATGCTTACCTCGCAACAGTTTAAGATTTATATCTGTATCTTAACAAAATTATGAATAAATTTCAATAAAAATATAAATTAACTATGGAAATTGCATTTTCTTTGTGGTAAAATGTGTCTGTATAATGCGTTAAAGGAAGGTTATTATTATGAGCGAAGTTAAAAAAGTAAGAATCGGTGCTGTCGGAATCAGCGGCAGAGGCTCCAGTATGCTCGAGCTTCTTCTTGCAGTTCCCGGTGTCGTATGCCCCTGTGTCTGCGATAAGTATGAGGACAGAGCAGCACACGGTATAGAAATCGTAAAGAATTCCGAAAACTATGACGGATATAACGTAAACTCCTATCTCGACTATGAGGAAATGCTTGAGAAGGAGGAGCTTGATGCTCTCGTTGTTTTCACCACCTGGATTACTCATTCAAAAATTGCAATTGCAGGTATGAATCACGGACTTAACGTTGCAATGGAGGTAGGCGGTGCCGCTTCGATTGAAGAGTGCTGGGAGCTTGTAAGAACAAGCGAAAGAACCGGCAAGTTCTGTATGCTTCTTGAAAACTGCTGCTATGACAGAAATGAAATGGCAATTTTCAATATGGTAAAGAAGGGTCTTTTCGGTGAAATCATCCACTGTGAGGGCGGCTACAGACACGACCTTCGTGACGAAATTGCACTCGGCAGAGAAAACCGTCACGGCAGACTCTTTAATTTCCAGAACAGAAACGGTGAATTATATCCCACCCATCAGTTAGGCCCCATCTCCAAGGTGCTCGGCATCAACCGAGGAAACCGCTTCCTTTCTCTTGTTTCAATGTCCAGTAAATCAAGAGGACTTAATCAGTGGATTAAGGACAACAAGGGCGAGGATTATGATATTTACGGCTATGACTTTGCCTGCGGTGACGTTGTAACAACAATCATCAAGTGTGCACACGGCGAAACAATTACTCTTACTCACGACTGCTGTCTGCCGAGACCTTACACCAGAAATTACCTTGTTCAGGGTACAAAGGGTATCTTCTCTGATATTGACGATGCAGCTGCAATTGCCTGTGACGGTGTTACCGAAACCACACACGACTGGACAAAGTTTGAAACAATCAGAGAAAAGTATGACCATCCTCTCTGGGCTCAGTACGAAAAGGCAGGCGTTAAGGCAGGTCACGGTGGTATGGACTACCTTGTTCTTTCCGCTTTCGTTGATGCCTGTCAGGTAGGCTCTCAGCCTCCCATTGACGTTTATGATACGGCTGCATGGATGGCAATTACCTGTCTTTCCGAGCAGAGCGTTGCTATGGGCGGTCTTCCCGTTCCCGTGCCGGATTTCACAAACGGTATGTGGATTGACCGTGAGGACTACAGAAGAGGCGTTTACTGTCTTGAAGAGGTCTGTGAGGATTTCTTTACAGATGAGGAGGAGAAATAATGAGCTTTTACATAGGTGTTGACGGCGGCGGTACAAAAACCCAGTACGCACTCTTCAATGAAAAGAAGGAGATGCTCTCAACCGTTAAGACTGCAGGCAGCAACCACGAAAATCTCCCGGGGGCAATTCCCGAGGCTGCAGGCATTATTATGGGCGGTATAAATGCTCTTCTGAAGGAAAATAATCTTGAATTGTCCGATATCACTCATATTCTCATGGCACTTGCAGGTATTGACCATCAGTAT